>NZ_QNUB01000060.1:0-10642 GCF_008042345.1 Bacillus sp. AR8-1 | reverse complement strand
CGTAGGTCCAGTAGCCCCAGTGTCACCAGTAGGCCCCGTAGGTCCAGTAGCCCCAGTGTCACCAGTAGGCCCCGTAGGTCCAGTAGCCCCAGTGTAGGCCCCGTAGGTCCAGTAGTCCCAGTGACACCAGTCGGTCCAGTCGGTCCAGTTGGCCCCGTAGGTCCAGTAGGTCCAGTAGGTCCAGTTGGCCCGGTAGGTACAGTAGGCCCCGTAGGTCCAGTCGGTCCAGTCGGCCCGGTTGGCCCAGTCGGAAGGGTAAACGGTGGTATCGGTGGTAATGTAGGTCCTACAAGATTAGGGTCAAATGCACTAGCTGATAAAGATTCATCGGGATTTAATCCATTTGAATAATTATTATTTGACATAAATTCACCTCCATAAAGCGTTCATTATATAGTAGATGCAAAACCGAAAGAAAATGACACGGACATTTGAATTATTGAAAAGAAATCTTAAACTACTTGAACAATTTAAAAAAATGGAAAGTTTAGTATATGTATAACATATGATTGATTTGGAAGAGGGTGATTATGTTGAACAAGCAAGGAATTACAATTAGTTTATGTATGATTGTTCGAGATGAGGAGGAGACAATAGCCCGTTGTTTAGAAACAGTTGAAAAAATTGCGGATGAAATTATAGTAGTTGATACAGGTTCCGTCGATCGAACGAAAGAAATCGTAGAGAAATACACTTCTAACATATATGATTTCCAGTGGATTGATGATTTTGCAGCAGCAAGAAATTTTTCTTTTTCAAAAGCGACGCAAGAGTATATATTGTGGCTAGATGCAGATGACGTATTATTAGAAGATGCTCAAGAAGCATTGAAACTTTTAAAAAGAGAATTAGATCCTAAAATTGATGCTGTTTCGATGCCTTATCACCTTGCAATGGATTCTAACGGGAAACCTTTATATTGTACAAAAAGAAATCGACTTGTAAAGCGTGAAAAACAATTTCAATGGTTTGGAAAGGTTCATGAGTATTTGGCTATTTCTGGTGAGGTTTTTAGTAGTAATGTTGCTATTACACATAAAAAAGAAAAAAAAGTAACAGATCGTAATTTGAAAATTTTTCAAAATACTGTAGCTGCAGGTGAAGAATTGAGTCCGAGAGATTTATTTTATTACGCAAATGAATCTACGGATAACCAAAAATATGATGATGCAGTTCTTCTATATGAAACATTTCTTAATCAAGACGAAGGATGGTATGAAGAAAAAATTTATGCATGTGGTAAGCTAGGAGATTGCTATGCGAAGCTCGGAATGTGGGAGAAGGCAATCGAATCTTGTGTGAAGTCGTTTCGGTATGACGTCCCTAGAGGAGAGAATTGTACAAGAATAGGATATATATATATGGAACAAGAAAAATATAATGAAGCGATATTTTGGTTTAAACTTGCAACGGAAGTACCGATGGCAACGGAAAGTCCTTTCCATAGTCCAGCTAGCTACACATGGCTACCCTATTTACAAATGTGTATTTGTTATAGCAGGTTAGGAGAGCAGGATAAAGCGTATTATTACAATGAATTAGCAGCTTCTTATGTTCCGAATAATGCTGCAATTGAATATAACCGTAAATATTTTCGGGGGGTTTTTGATAAACCGTATAAAGTGTAATAGGTTTCGTTTCTTAGAAATGATGTATCTTTATTCTAACTCTAATAGATTGGTTATATATTAGAGTATCGGTAACGTAACCAATATAGATAAAAGATTTTATACTGCTATTTGTGGGCTAATAATCAGTGGAGGATGAACAAAATCTGCACTTTATAGAATTCATATGAGATTTATATTTCTAATTCTAATTCAATTTGCATAAGGAGTGTGTGAAATGAATCGCGAAAAAAGTTCTTTATATGAAGAAAAATCCGAGCATTATTATAATGCAGCGAATCCGAATTTATTAAAGCATATAAAAAAGGAATGGAAAGAAGTTCTTGATATTGGTTGCTCGAGCGGTGCATTGGGAGCGGCTATTAAAGAAAATGGTACACGTGTATCAGGAATTGAGGCATTTCCAGAGGCGGCAGAAAAAGCGAAAGAAAGACTAGATCATGTTATTTTAGGGGATATAGAAAAAATAGATCTTCCTTATGAGGAGGGGCAATTTGATTGCGTCATATTTGGGGATGTATTAGAGCATTTATTTGATCCGTGGGCTGTAATAGAAAAAGTAAAGCCATATATAAAGCAAAATGGTGTGATTTTAGCAAGTATACCAAACGTTGCTCATATTTCAGTATTAGCTCCCTTACTTGCTGGAAATTGGACGTATACAGAATATGGTTTATTAGATAAAACACATATTCGTTTCTTTACATTCAATGAAATGCTAAGAATGTTTTTAAAAGCAGGATATTCAATTAGTAAAGTAGATCGTGTATATGTTGATCATAAAATGTATGAACCACTTATTGAGGAGTTATATGGAATTTGTAAAAAATATCGTCTTGGAAGTGGCTTCATGGCTGAGACAGTTGTATTTCAGTATATTATTGAAGCTGAAAAATCACAATTATGAGTGCTGCAGACAAAACAATATTATTTGTTACATGTATAAATGATCGGAAATTGTATGCAAACTGCGTGCGACATATATTGCAATTGTTAGTACCGCCAGGATATATTGTCCAATTTATGCCGATTCGAAATGCGAAAAGTATGACGAGTGGATACAATCAAGCCATTTCGCATCCTGCGAAGTATAAAGTTTATTTACATCAAGATGTTTTTATTATAAATAGGGCTTTTTTATACGGATTACTTCAATTATTTGAGGAACATGAACACCTTGGGATGATTGGGATGGTTGGAGCGCAATATGTTCCTCCGACTGGTGTATGGAACGAAGGGCGTGGAATTGTAGGGAAGGTCATTGGTTATATGAATGATTTGTTTTATATGGCAAGTTTAGAACAACCGTATCATGAATCAAAAACATTTATTCCTGTAGAATGTATTGATGGTTTATTAATGGCGACACAATATGATGTTCCGTGGCGAGAAGACTTATTTGACGGATTTGATTTTTATGATGTATCTCAATCGTTTGAATTTAAAAAAGCAGGATATACAGTTGGTGTACCTGTACAGCGCGATGCTTGGTGTATCCATTATCATTTTGATGTGAATATGACGAACTATGAAAAGTATCGAAAAATATTTGTGGAACACTATATGTCAGATATAAATAAGGAAGAATAAAAGGGGGGACAAAAATGAAAGATCATACAATATTAGTCGTTGTTTGTGTAAATAATGAGGAGCTTTTCAAACAATGTGAGAGCCAAATAAGAAACATTTTTGTTCCCCCTGGTTATGTCGTACAAATTTTTCCGATACGAGATGCACAAAGTATGGCGAGTGCATACAACCGAGCCCTTTCATATCCAGCGAAATACAAAGTGTATATACATCAAGATACATATCTTATTAATCGAGACATGTTTTCTACACTTATATCTCTTTTTAAAGAAAATGAAAAGCTTGGTTTAATAGGAGTCGCTGGAGCTCAGTTTTTACCGAATAACGGGATATGGTGGGAAGGAAAAAATTTAGTAGGGAAAGTGATTGAGTATAGAAGACAGAATTATCAATTATTAAATTTAGATCAGGTTTTTTATGGTAATCAACCATTTTTGTCAGTTCAGGCAATTGATGGTTTATTCATGGCAACGCAGTATGATATTCCGTGGCGAGAAGATTTGTTTCAAGGGTTTCACTTTTATGATGTGTCACAGTCTTTAGAGTTTCAAAGGGCTGGTTATTTAATCGGTATCCCAAATCAAGCAAATTTATGGTGTATTCATTACAACGGGGATGAGTTTGATGCGGATACATATGAGAAGTACCGGAAAGTGTTTGTAGAACATTACAAAGATATATTATCTCCATCATAAAGGAGAGATGCAAAGTGAAAGGAATTATTTTAGCAGGTGGTACTGGATCTAGATTATATCCAATAACGAAAGTAACGAATAAACATTTACTTCCTGTTGGTCGGTATCCGATGATTTATCATGCGGTATATAAGCTAAAACAATGTGATATTACAGATATTATGATTATTACAGGTAAAGAGCATATGGGGGATGTTGTTAGCTTTTTAGGAAGTGGTCATGAATTTGGAGTGTCCTTTACGTATCGTGTGCAAGATAAAGCAGGCGGTATTGCACAGGCGTTAGGGCTTTGTGAAGATTTCGTCGGGAATGATCGTATGGTAGTTATATTAGGGGATAATATTTTTTCAGATGATATTCTTCCGTATGTTGAAGAGTTTGCAAATCAAAAAGAAGGTGCGAAAGTGCTATTGCAATCTGTAGAAGATCCCGAAAGATTTGGCGTAGCACATATTCAAAATCGAAAAATAGTTGAAATTGAAGAAAAGCCGAAAGAGCCGAAAAGTTCTTATGCGGTTACGGGAATTTATTTGTATGATTCGAAAGTCTTTTCTTATATTAAAGAATTAAAACCTTCTGCACGGGGAGAACTTGAAATTACAGATATAAATAATTGGTATTTAAAACGAGGGGTACTTACTTATAATGAAATGAGCGGCTGGTGGACTGATGCGGGAACTCATGCTTCGCTTCAAAAGGCGAATACGTTAGCGCGGGATATTAACTTTGGGAAACAGTTTAACGGAGAATAGGTGAGAATATGAAAGTTATAGAAACAAATTTTACCGATGCAAAATTGTTAGAACCGAGGTTATTTGGAGACGAGCGTGGTTTTTTTTCAGAGAGTTATAATAAGCAGGTGCTAGAAACATTAGGGATTACGTATTCATTTGTACAGGATAACGTATCTTATTCGGCTAAGGCTGGAACGATTCGAGGACTACACTTTCAAAAAAAACCGAAAGCACAAACGAAACTCATTCAAGTTATGCAAGGGGCAATTTATGATGTTATCGTTGATTTACGAAAAAAATCACCAACATTTAAACAATGGAAAGGGTATATTTTAAGTGCAGATAACCATCGGCAATTACTAGTGCCAAGAGGGTTTGCACATGGATTTTGCACGCTTGTCCCGCATACTATCGTTATGTATAAAGTAGATGAATATTATAGCGCAGAGCATGACTCTGGATTACTTTGGGAAGATAAAGATTTAGCAATTCCTTGGCCAGTAACCGATCCTATATTGTCCGATAAGGATCAGATATTACCATTATTAGAGGAATATGAAGATAGTTTTTAAGTAGGAGCGTTGTTTATGAATATATTAGTAACAGGTGGGGCTGGATTTATTGGAAGTAATTTCGTTCATTACATGCTACAAAGTTATGAAACATATAAAATTAT
The DNA here is from genome assembly GCF_008042345.1 of Bacillus sp. AR8-1. NCBI lineage: Bacteria > Bacillati > Bacillota > Bacilli > Caryophanales > Bacillaceae > Bacillus > Bacillus sp. AR8-1. The sequence goes on along the minus strand of NZ_QNUB01000060.1, from coordinate 5,319 downwards.
TAATTACGATGCATTAACATATAGCGGGAATTTAAATAATGTAAAATCTCTTCAGAATCACCCGAATTACTTTTTTGTAAAGGGAGAAATTCAAAATGGAGAGCTATTAGAACACGTTATAAAAGAGCGGGACGTACAAGTGATTGTAAATTTTGCAGCTGAATCACATGTGGACCGTAGTATTGAAAATCCGATTCCTTTTTATGATACAAATGTAATTGGGACGGTCACTTTATTAGAACTAGTTAAAAAATATTCGCATATAAAATTTGTGCAAGTATCAACGGATGAAGTGTATGGCTCTTTAGGAAAAACAGGGAAGTTCACAGAGAAAACGCCGTTAGCTCCAAATAGTCCATATTCTTCAAGTAAGGCGAGCGCGGACATGATAGCTCTATCTTACTATAAAACATATCAATTACCGGTTATAGTAACGCGTTGTTCTAACAATTATGGACCGTACCAGTATCCTGAAAAATTAATTCCATTAATGGTTACGAATGCACTAGAAGGAAAAAAACTACCGTTATATGGTGATGGTTTAAATGTAAGAGATTGGTTACATGTAACGGATCATTGCAGTGCGATTGACGTTGTTTTGCATAAGGGACGTGTAGGAGAAGTATATAATATAGGTGGAAATAATGAAAAAACAAATGTAGAAGTTGTGGAACAAATTATTACTCTTTTAGGAAAAACAAAAAAAGACATTGAATATGTTACAGATCGTTTAGGGCACGATCGTCGTTATGCGATTGATGCAGAGAAAATGAAGAATGAATTTGATTGGGAACCGAAATATACGTTTGAACAAGGATTACAAGAGACGGTGAAATGGTATGAAAAGAATAAGGAATGGTGGAAACCACTAAAAGACCAGTAAGGGGCATGTTACATGAAAGAGAGGGTTATCATAACAGGAGCAAACGGTCAATTAGGAAAGCAACTATTTGAAGAGTTAAACTCTGAAGAATATGATATATATCCATTTGATAAAAAGTTATTAGATGTGACAAATATATCCCGAATACAACAAGTGGTACAAGAAATAAAACCACATATAATTATTCATTGTGCTGCCTATACGAAAGTAGATCATGCGGAGAAAGAACAGGATCTTGCATATAGAATAAATGCAATCGGAGCTAGAAATGTAGCGGTTGCTTCACAATTAGTAGGGGCGAAGCTAGTTTATATTAGTACTGATTATGTATTTCAAGGTGCCAGACCAGATGGATACGACGAATTTCATAGTCCAGCGCCGATAAATATATATGGAGCCTCTAAGTATGCGGGGGAGCAGTTCGTCAAAGAGTTACATAATAAATATTTTATCGTTCGCACATCGTGGCTATATGGTAAATATGGAAATAATTTCGTGAAAACGATGATGCGATTAGGAAAAGAAAGAGATGAAATATCTGTTGTAGCGGATCAAGTTGGCTCGCCTACGTATGTGGCGGATTTAAATATGGTTATTAATAAGCTCATTCATACTTCTTTATACGGTACATACCACGTATCAAACAGAGGCTCATGCTCTTGGTTTGAATTTGCACAAAAGATATTTTCGTATGCAAATATGAAAGTGAATGTATTACCTGTTTCAACGGAAGAATTCGGGGCTGCAGCTGCGAGGCCCAAATATTCTATTTTTCAACACAACATGCTACGATTAAATGGTTTTTCACAAATGCCTTCTTGGGAAGAAGGATTAGAGCGGTTTTTTATAGAAACCAAAAGTCATTAACAAATTTCTGTTAATGACTTTTTTGTTTGCCTTTAAGCGGTTTTATGGTACTATAATTATAGTATCAGGTACTAATAACAAGTATAAGTATTTCTGGGAGGATATATCATGGAACTATTACAAGGGAAAACATTTGTTGTTATGGGCGTTGCGAACCAAAGAAGTATTGCATGGGGAATTGCTCGCTCTTTGCATAATGCAGGTGCAAAATTAATATTCACATATGCGGGAGAACGTTTAGAAAGAAACGTTCGTGAATTAGCGGACACATTAGAAGGACAAGAATCACTTGTATTACCTTGTGATGTAACGAATGATGAGGAACTTACAGCTTGCTTTGCAACAATTAAACAAGAAGTAGGTACTATTCACGGTGTAGCACATTGTATTGCTTTTGCAAATCGCGATGACTTAAAAGGTGAATTTGTAGATACTTCTCGCGATGGATTTTTACTTGCACAAAATATTAGTGCATTCTCTTTAACAGCTGTAGCAAGAGAAGCAAAAAAAGTAATGACAGAAGGCGGAAATATTTTAACGTTAACATACCTTGGCGGCGAGCGCGTTGTGAAAAATTATAACGTTATGGGTGTTGCGAAAGCTTCATTAGAAGCGAGCGTGAAATATTTAGCGAATGATTTAGGTCAACATGGTATTCGTGTCAACGCTATTTCTGCAGGACCAATTCGTACGTTGTCTGCAAAAGGTGTAGGCGATTTCAACTCAATCTTAAGAGAAATTGAGGAGCGCGCACCACTTCGTCGTACAACAACTCCAGAAGAAGTTGGCGATACAGCAGTATTCCTATTCAGTGATTTAGCACGTGGAGTAACAGGAGAAAACATTCACGTTGATTCAGGGTATCATATCCTAGGATAAATAGAATATTAATTTTTAAAGGACAATCTCTAAATGCTGAGATTGTCCTTTTTATTTGTTCTGAGAAAGAACGATTTTTAACGAAAGTTCTTGCCACGTGATGAATATAACTATAATAGTACACGATTTATTCAGCTACGTATGGAAGTGGGAGGGACGAGTGTGAAGAATAAAAATAAAAGTTCAACAGTTGGAAAACCGTTGTTATATATTGCGCAAGTAAGTTTAGAACTTGCTGCACCGAAAATAAAAAGGATTATCCTGACAAACTTTGAAAATGAAGATCAAAAAGAGCAAAGTAATAGACATGAAAATATTGTAAGCGGTGCTGTGGAAGAGGTAACAGAACAAGAACAACAAGAACAACAAGAAGAGCAGCAAGGGGAAGAAAAAATAGAAGAAGAAAAAGAAGAACACGCAGAACAAGAAGAGCAAGAACAACAAGAACAACAAGAACCAGTAAGAACTGTCCCGTATAATAAATCATTTAAGGATATGAATAATGATGAAAAAATTCATTTTTTATTAAACCGCCCTCATTATATTCCGAAAGTAAGGTGCAGAATAAAAACAGCTACAGTTTCTTATGTTGGATCGATCATATCGTATCGTAATGGCATTGTATCTATTATGCCGCAAAATAGTATGAGAGATATTAGGTTGTCTATAGATGATATCCAATCGATTAGTATGGCTGGCTTTTAAATATGTAAAGGTGGTAGAAAGCTTCTACCACCCCAATAGTTTTTTAGTTTACTTAACGATAGAAACGTCGCGTAAGCATTGAATCGCACAGAAACAGCTTAAATCAACAGTAATACAAGTAGTTGTAGATATTAATCTTGCATTTGGTACAGCTAAAAACGTACAAATTGGATCGTCACCAGGTGGTACCGGAGAACTGTCACCTAAAACTACAGTTAATACACGTAGTACAGCACAGCTATCGTCATCTACACTTTCCACACGGAAAATTGGAGATCGGCAGCTAGTAAGGCTTGCAGATGGTGCGAATGCTTCAAAAGGTTCTCCAGTTTTTGTGTATAAAATAAAAGGGCGTGTATTAGCTACTGATGCAGTATTGTGTGCACCTAAGAATGGGATTTCACAACCAGATCCACATGTTGTTGTAGAACAATCTTGTAATTCATTGATGAATTTTACAACGTCAACTACACAATGAGAAGAGCCATGGTGTTTATTTTCGTTACAACTCATTAATGTCACTCCTTATCTTCTTGTTTGTATTTACATTAATAAGATATTGGAGTCGAGGAGATTTGGTCACAATCTCAAGACCTTTTTTTTTAAATAGGCGAAAGAGGATAAGGGAAGGTGGAATTATGCTGTTTACAAGCTGGCTTTTATTTTTTATTTTTGCGTTAGCTGCTTTTAGGCTCACTCGTTTAATTGTATATGATAAAATAACAGCCTTTTTGCGAAGACCATTTATTGATGAATTAGAGATTACGGAGCCGGATGGAAGTGTATCAACATTTACAAAAGTAAAAGGTAAAGGATTAAGAAAGTGGATTGGTGAATTGTTAAGCTGTTATTGGTGTACAGGTGTATGGGTTAGTGCTTTTTTATTAGTTTTATATAATTGGATTCCTATCATTGCGGAGCCGTTACTTGCATTATTAGCCATTGCAGGTGCAGCAGCAATCATTGAAACGGTTACAGGATATTTTATGGGAGAATAATATTTTTTCATAATAAGAGAAAAAGCGGAGTTTAAAAGAATCAGGGAACGGAAATAAAGAGTTGTTCATATAGTAAATAGACAGAATTGACAGTAGAGGAGATGTTTGCTGTGAGCAATAATCCAAGGCAAAATTCATATGACCTGCAGCAGTGGTATCATATACAGCAACAACACCAAGCACAACAACAGGCATATCAAGAACAATTACAACAACAAGGATTTGTGAAGAAAAAGGGATGCAATTGTGGGAAAAAAAAGAACGCAATAAAACAATATGAAGAATGAAACACTCATGCTACTGTGAGTGTTTTTTATTATATAAAAAGCGGTATTTCTGTATTAGAAATACCGCTTTTTACTAACTAATTTGTGCAACTGTTAATGCTGCTGCGCGGATGTCTACAGTTCCAATTAACTGAACTGGCACAATTTGAATTAAGTCACCAGGATTTAAGTTAATAAGAATAACACCACTGGATACATCTACTTCACCAGTACCAATAACGTTAGAACGAACTGCTGTACCTGATCCAGGAATAATGTTAGCTGGCGTATTTAATGATAAGAAGAAACGACCAGCTTCTGGTGCAACAGGTGAGTTATCAAGACTAATTGTTAATGTATAACTGATTTGATAAATACCAGCTCGTAGAATTCGAATGCCATCTCCGACACTTACTGTATCGTTGATTACAGGAACAGTAATATTTGGATTTGGACTTACGCTAGGTAATAATAGTGGTGTAAATAGTGAAGCAAACTGAGGTGCAGAAGCATTGAAAGCAAAACCAAAGGCAGGTAGTGTACTAGCTGGCTTCGCCTCACAATCGATTTTAGTAAATTCGCAATCAGAAGAGAACATGTTTTTCACTCCTTTATCTGTTTCTACTTTCAGTTAATGAAAAGGACAGGTTCTATGTTCTAGACAAGTTCCCAATTTTAAGAAATTTACATAAGAATACTCTTTAAGCATGGATTGGGTGGC
>NZ_QNUB01000006.1:0-182233 GCF_008042345.1 Bacillus sp. AR8-1 | reverse complement strand
AGGTTTCTTTTTAAGCTAATTTATTTCTGTATAGTGATACGTGAAATACTGTCATTTGAATAAAGAAAATCGAAAATATAATATATAATGGGTATCCAGGAAGATATTCATTAATAATAGGCGAAAAAGTTAAAAATCCAACTGCACAAGGTAACACAAACCATAACGATACAAATGTTGTTCGGCAAGCTTTATCCGTAATCGCTTTTTCACGTTCATCTTCTAGTGGAAATAATAATGGATACATCCAAAAAGATAAATTCTTATATTTTTTCTTTTGAATTCTATAAAAAATTGTAACTATAATTGCTCCAATAAATAATAAAATGAATGGTACTCCATTAAACCATACTTCAAATGGGAATTTCTCGTTTTTAATTATATCTGCCAACTCTGTAATGACACTATAAAATTCAACAAATGTCCAGCATGCTAAAGCAGTATAAAGCACGTTTATGATATAAGAAAAAACAATTCTATTCATCCTCTTCCCCCTCCTTATTTAAAACAAACACATCTTCCATCTTTAACTGAAACACATCACAAATCGTAAGTGCTAATAACAACGAAGGAACGTAATCCCCTTTTTCAATTGCTGCAATTGTTTGTCTCGTTACTCCAACCTTTTCTGCTAATACGCTTTGTGTAAAGTTAAAACGAGCTCTTAATTCTTTTACTCTGTTTAAAATGGTCAAATTTACCACCTCTCACCATTATTGTATGCTATCCTTAACAAAATGTAAACTCGACTTAACATTATTCTTACAAAAAAATCCAACTTTACGTATTGTAAAGTTGGATTACGTTTTAGTTTAAAATTGTAAGCTTAACATTTTTTCTGCCCCACTTACTAGACGAAGCTTTATCTGGCATTAAAACATCAATTTTGTGACCTTTAATCGCGCCACCAGTATCTGCTGCAATTGCTTCTCCGTATCCTTCAACATATACACGAGAACCTAATGGGATAACAGATGGATCCACCGCAATCAATTTCATTCCTGGGTTTGCAGTTAGATTATAGCCTCCCCATGCAGAATATACTTGTTGACCTGGTGCATAGCCATTTTCACCTGGATCTGCTGTATAAGCTGTTGCATGTACATAAAGTTCTTTCCCGCCAGCAGTTGGCTTAGAAGACGGTTCAGGTTGTGCAGGTTTTGCAGGTTTTGCAGGTTCTACCTTCGAATTATTATTAGCAACTGGTTCAGCCGGTTTACTAGCTTTTTCTTGCTTTTGCTTTTCAGCAATTTCTGCTTGTGCTTTCGCTAAAGCTTCTTGCTCTGCTTTTGCAGCCGCTTCTGCTTTTGCACGCTCTTCCGCCGCAATTCTTGCTGCTTCTTGTTCACGAGCAATTGTTTCTTGTACTGCCTTCATATTTGATTCAATTTTAGCTTTTTCTTCCGCTGCTAAATTAAGTTGACTTGCAACCTCATTATATTTAGCTTGAACTGTTTGTAAGTTATCTTGACGTTTTTTCAAGTTATCTTGCAGTTCAGCTTGCGCTTTTGCTAATTTTTGTTTATCTACTACTAAAGATGCTTCTTTTTCGTCAATTGTTTTCTTATCTTCTTCAATTTGACGAAGATCTTGTTCTTGTAGACGTAAAATTTCTTTATCAGCTTCTAGAATAGTAGAAACTGCGTTCATACGTTGTAAGAAGTCTGCAAAGTTTTTTGACTCTACTACAACTTCTACTACTAAACTTGTATTTGAGCTGTTTTGAACAGAAACCATACGTTTTCTCATAATATCTTTACGAGCAAGGACTTTATCCTCTAAAACGACAATTTCTTCCTTTTTTTGTTCAATCTGCTTATGTGTTTCATCGATTTTACGTTGAATAGCAGCTTGATCCTCTTTATTTTTTGCAATTGTATTATTTAAATTATGTAGTTCGTTTTCGATACCTTTAATTTCTTTACTAACAGCTTGCTTCTCTTGCTCTTTCTTTTGCATTTCTGCATCGTTTTGTTGCAATTGCTGTTGCATGTTGTTAAGTTTCTCGTCGTTTGACTCTGCTTTTACAGCGACTGTACTAGAAAGACCGATAATTCCTGCTAATACTAGACTACTGATTCGCTTAAAATAGTTCATAATCCGACTCCCTTCTTATACAGTTATACATGATTTATTTTACAGTTTGTTTACAAAACGATTAAATACAGTTTATTTTTCGTGACAAAAAAAAGAGAATTATGAATAAAATGTAATAGATTCTTAAATATTTAACAATTCCTATATTTAAAAAATACAAAAGATGCTAAAATCCAAATATAGAGAAAATATAACTTTCGAAGGCGGTTGAAATAAATACATGTTTACTCAAAAGAAATCACTCCAACATACAATTGCTCAATTAGAAGAGCGTATACAAGAATTAGAAGCAGAATTAAAACAAAAAGATATTGAAAAACAAGAGACTATTTCTACTATCCACGATCGTGTACAAAGCGTTGTCCAAGAGCACCAACTTGTAAATAACCAACACAATACACTCCAAAATTTAGTTCAACAATTAAGTTCATGTTTCGAAAATGTTTCAACACGTACGACACATTCCAATGAGTTAAATAATGAAATGTTACAAAAGGAACAAAGCTTAATTCAGTCTATTGCAGAAATTATTGACTGCTCTAATGAAGGAAAAGAATCCGTTCACCGCTTACTTATTGTAATTAATAAATTAGGTGAACAATCCCAACGCACGTCTAATAGTATGAATCATCTAAGCGAACGCTCAAAGGAAATCGAGCAAATTGTAGAAGTCATTCAAAACATTGCAGCACAAACAAATTTACTTGCTTTAAATGCGAGTATTGAAGCCGCACGTGCTGGAGAACACGGTAAAGGATTCGCTGTCGTTGCCAATGAAGTAAGAAAACTAGCAGAAAGTACAGCAGAAAGTACAAAAAACATAGGCAACTTAACGAAAAAAATTCAAGAAGAAATTGAAAAAGCATACGATAACACAAAAGATAATTTACATTTAGTCGATGAAGGTGTAGAAATGAGCGCCGATACAAACGCTAGAATTGAAAATATTTTAGTTATGATTCAAACGTTACAAAATGGTGCTACAAATGTTATTAAGGCTATTGAAAACCAAAAATCTTGTAATGATGACATATTACGAGAATTCGCTAACACACAACAAATGTTCCAAAAATTAAATACTACTATTATGAATCATATTCATGATGCTGAAAAAGTCGATGTTCAATTGTCTAAAAGTCTTCAAGGAACAGTAAATTCTTAATTAAAAATAAAAATCCCTTATACTGCTATAAGGGATTTTTATTTTATTTCGAATATTTATTTCTTTTCAATATTCATCCATATCTTTGTTATAATGGAAAAGTTGTTTCTTTCAACTAATAAACAAGGAGGTTATTATGGAACAATTTTACTACGTTTTAAAATATTTAATTCTCGGTCTGTTCCAAGGACTAACAGAACCAATTCCAATTTCTTCAAGTGGTCATCTCGTTTTAGCACAACATTTGCTAGGACTAAAAATAGAAGGGTTTAGCTTCGAACTACTTGTTAATTCAGCTTCATTATTAGCTGTATTACTTATTTATAGAAATGATTTAATTCGTCTAACGAAGAATGGTCTCTCTTATATATTTACAAGAGCAGAAGACGCAAAATCAGATTTCTTCTTTATTATTTATCTTGTTATTGCAACCATTCCAGCAGGTGTTATTGGTGTTTTATTTAAAGATTACATCGATCAGTACTTAAAAGGTGTGAAGATGGTTGGGATTTCCCTTCTTATTACTGCTGTCGGCCTTTGGATTATTAGAAATTTACGCGGTCGTAAAAATGATGGCGACCTTTCTATGAAAGATGCAATCATCGTCGGATTAGCACAAGCTTGCGCACTGATTCCCGGAATAAGCCGATCTGGTGCCACAATCGTAGCAGCAATGTTACTTGGTATGAAGCAAGAAACAGCTCTTCGCTTTTCATTCTTACTATACATTCCTGTTAGCTTAGGTGGGTTATTGTTAAGCATTACAGACATTGCAAATGATCCAAATCTAGACACATTATTCGTGCCATATGTTGTTGCATTCATCGCAACATTTATCATGACGTATATTTCACTAAAATGGTTTATGAACATTATGGCAAAAGGAAATTTAAAATATTTCTCTTTCTATTGTATTATCGTAGGTGTACTTACTCTTATTTTCTTATAAAATGAAACTTACAAATTGAAAGCGAGTCATTCTATTACACTAGATGACTCGCTTTTTTATACCTGTATTAAGTTAAAATCTATCATTTGCTTTGAATTTTCTGAATAGTATGATATCATTTAAGTTCACTATTATAGTAAAGCTATCTTTCCTACTATTATCGTAAAAGAGGTGTTTATATGTTTATTGTTACTAAACTCATTCATATTAAGTACGGATATGAAAGTGAGCTTCTTTATGGGCTTAAACAATATTATCCTTCTCCCGGAACGAACGGTTGTATTAACATAGAGTTTTCACATGTTCATCCTACAAATGATAAGGCAGAATATATGATTCGTATGTTATGGAAAACACAACAAGATTACCATACATGGCTTTCTCAAAGAGAAAGAAATGTAACTTTGAAGCACAAAATACAAGGCTATATCCTTTCTTCCAAATCAAATGCTAGCTATGTACATTAACCCTTCTCTTTTTATTCCTTACGAGGGGAAAAATGATAAAGTGGAACTTTAATCAGCTCTCATCAATCGGGCTGTTCACAAATAACGAGATAAGGCCCCTCTTACTTTTCATACTGTAAGAGGGCTTCTCTTATGCATACACTTTCTTCTCTTGACAATACAAACGAATAACATGTTTATTTTGTTGAAATACATCATGCGTCAGACGAATAATAATAAAGTTTCTTTTTGTTTGATCATTATGAACAAAAATCTGTTCTCCCTCCTGAAAACGCCATGCACTTTCAAAAGTCGTAATATGATCCCCACTTACAGAAAAAAGTTCATATCGCATCTCTTGTACCCTCTCTCAACTTACATAATCATAATATCCTCATATTAAATTTATTATAACTTAATTCCTATAAAATTAGTAATTATTTCTATTTCGAAAGATTTTAACTTTGTATTTAAATATTTTTGGCGCTATAATGATAAACGAATTTTCATTGAAAGGAGTTTTACTTTGACTGCATATTTATTTCCAGTAAAAACAGCATTTATTTTATTTCCCTTTTTAGCAATGTTTCTTTTAATCCCTTTTTTAATATTTAATTATCGAAAATACGGTTATTTAAATAAATGGCGCTCATTTATTTTATACTCATTATTACTTTACTTATTAAATGCCTATTTTCTTGTTATTTTGCCGTTACCACAAACGTTTGATACTTGTAGCCTACAACCAGCTAATACACAACACATGCAACTCTCACCATTTTATTTCATACAAGAGATTAGTAGTCATACATCGGCAGTTTTAACGAAACCAGCTACTTATTTCTACTTATTAAAAGAGTCTGCGTTTTTACAAGTTGCATTTAATGTTCTATTAACTATTCCATTCGGTATTTACTTACGTTATTATTTCCGACGTAGTTTCTTACAAACAATTTGCATTTCCTTTTTCCTTTCACTATTTTTCGAGCTAACACAAGTGACTGGATTATACGGTATATACAATTGTGCATACCGATTATTTGATATCGATGATTTGTTTTTAAATACATTAGGTGGCGTAATTGGTTTTATCATTGCCCCAATATTTACGTACTTCCTTCCGAAGACAAATGAGTTAGATAGTCATATTGATTTGGAAACGAAACCAGTCGGATTCATTCGTCGCCTTATCGCGATGCAAATTGATTGGATTTTCTTATCTATCGTCGTACCTGTCGTTAAAAACAAAGGAAATTCTTTCTTCGTTTCTAATATGCAATCTTACACGAATATGTATGAACTCATTTTCATTACGTGTTCAATCCTTATTTATTTTATTCTTATTCCATACTTTACAAATGGAAAAACAATTGGGAAAGCATTGCTCCGCATTCATCTGAAAGGAAAATCAGATCGTATTACATTAAAAGAACTATTTATTCGCTACGGTATATTTTATTTTGCGTTAGGCGGAATCAATTATATTCTTTCTAGTAGCTCTATGTTAAATCATACAGAGCCTTTAGTATTACTCGTTACATTGTTATTCCTATTTATCATTAACGGCCTATTTATTATTCATGTTTTACTGCATGTATTTAGCCGTGATAAACTACTATTTTATGAACATATTAGTCATACAAGAAATGCAATTACGCTAAAAAAAGCTGACAAATAATTATTTGTCAGCTTTTTCATATACATAATTTGAAACTTTAATCAGTGGGGGTCTTACTGCCCGGCAAATAGCGGGATAAATAACTTTTCTGCATAAGGATTAAAAAACATTCCAAGTTCATCTAGAGACTTCCTCGCCTGTAAAAACGAATGAAACTCTGGATATATATCTTGTAATTGCTCATACGATAATGTATGCATTTTCCCCCAATGCGGACGCCCTTCATACTTCAGAAAAATTTTTTCCACTTCGCCAAAGTAAGCAGCATATTTCATACCTTTATACATATGAACAGCGATATACGCTGAATCTCTTCCATAGGCTGGACTAAGCCATATATCATCACCCTTCACATAGCGGCATTCGATCGGGAAGTGCACCTTATACTTTTTCTTTTCAATAAGATTTGAGATTTCTTCTACCACAGTCCTCATATACTTTGAAGGAATGCTATACTCCATTTCATAAAATGGTACCGTACGTGATGTAGCAAATACTTCATAGCTCGGGCCAATTATTTTTGTGTTTGGTACAGCCTTAGCTGATAATCGACTCACTCCTTTACTTATAGAAGGAAACCATTTACACCCTTTAGATAGCAAAGAGAACATCCTATTTTCAAGTAACTCCACCTTTAGTTTATGCCATTTCAAATCACTGCCTGTATTCGTTGTTTCGTTCGTAAGTTTTACTTGTACTTCATCAGAATAAGGAAAAACGAAAAATTCAAAGTGACGATGCTTCTTATACTCTTCTAGTTTGTTCATTACAGTAGATAATGACTGTTTTTCACTTTCATAAACGAGTGAATACGCTGGAATAACCTTCAATTTTATCTTTACAATGATACCTAACATTCCAAGTGACAACTGAAACGCTCTCCAATATTCTACGTTCTCAGCTTCCGAACAAACTATACTCTCACCATTAGATAAAACGGCCGTAATCTCTATAACTTGTGTTGATAAACTCCCAAAGGTAATACCCGTTCCATGAGTCCCCGTACTAATCGCTCCTGCAATAGATTGTGAATCAATATCCCCTAAATTTTCTTGCGCATAACCTTTTTCCTCAAGTAACTTCCCTAAATCATATAACTTTGTTCCTGCCCACACTTCAGCGACCATCTTCTCTTCATCAATATTCACAATGCCCTTCAATTCATCTAAAGAAACTAAAACTTCTTCGGTTTGCACAAGGGGTGTAAACGAGTGTCCTGAACCAACAACACGAATTTTCCGCCCCTTTTTTCGTGCAAGCCCCACTACTTCTACTACATCTTGTATACTTTCTGGATACATCGTATAATGCGGCGTTCCTTCTACATTCCCTGTCCAATTCCTCCACTTTTGTCCCTTTATAGAAAGCATTGGCCATCCCCCCGATATGTTGAATACTCCCCAACAATCTCTCCTTTTTTAACACGATACAAAAAAGGAAAGCGCTCACATAATTCACCAGCCTTACTATGACGAAACAAAATGGACTCTCCTATATCCACTCGTTCCTCGCCGCTATAAAAAATTGGCGTTTGTACCTCGCCAGCACCTTCTAAAGCTAATAGTTTTGCACCCTTCGGTCTCCAAACTTCAGGCTCTTTATCTTTTCCAACTGCTCCTGAAGCAATATATCCACCACCTAGGCAAGTGTAAATAAACGGGACTGGTTTACGCACAACTGGTAAAGCAAATCCGACCGCTGGATGAAATTTCACCTCTTTATAATAATCAAACAGCTTCGGAGAATAAAAAGCAGAACCTATTGTAATCTCTGAAACTGAATTATCTTTCTCAGTTGTTTTTATGCTTCCTGTTCCGCCTCCATTTACAAACCTTAGCTCAATACCAAGTTTTTGTATTGCTTTTACAATATATTCTCTTCTTTCTTTCACTTCTAGCACTGATTTCTGCTTTAAATACGAAATCACTTTACTCTTCAGCCATTGATTCGGTATATGGTCTCCCACCCCAGCAATTTGAGCTTCATAACCCATCACACCATCTAACATTAAATATGATGACCTTCTCACCTTTTCTACTACTTTCAACGCATCCTGCACATTTTTTACTGGGGATCTTTGTACACCAAAATGAAATTGAAAGAAACGACTACTCATATCAATATCCAAACAAACACGAAAAAATCCTCTAGATTTCTCAGCAATTTTTTCTAAATACACAATATGCTCTTCACAATCCACCATACAAGTTATAATGAAACCTTTCTTTGTTAGCAAACTAATTTCACACAAAGCTCTTTCATCATAAGCAGGATATCCGAGCAATAAATCATTAAATCCTTGTTCTATTAAAAATAAAACCTCTCTAGGTGAAAAGCACATAATACCTTGAAATCGATCATTTGCAGCTAAAATCTTTTGCATAATCGGAACAGAACGTAACGATTTACTCGCTATACGAATCTTCTTATTTCCACTTAACTCTATAATCGATTGAATATTTCTATCTAAAGCCACTTCATCCAAAAATGCACACGGTAATGGAACTTCTTTAAAAATTCCTCGATCCACATTTTTCTCTCCTCTTTTCAATATGTCTTATACATATTGGAAAGAAAGTATGATTTTCCTGTTTGCAAATAAAAAAAGTTTCTTCTTTACGAAGAAACTTTTTGAAACTACTTCATAGAAATAGTCGCCTCTACTGGATAATGATCAGAGTAATCATTATACGTATATTTTTGGAACCACGATGTAACAGTCCATTGTGGAGATTTCGGCTGTAACACCTTATTCTCTATATACGATGGGTTCGCATGGTCTTTGCTTGCAATAATATAATCTAAATATTCGGCAGGACTATCAGGGAAATTATATTTTGCAATACTGTTTGTCGTTGCATCCCAAGTCGCTGTATGTCCAGTATAAGATGGTACAGAAGCGTTCAATGTTTTAAACATAGATGCATACTCTGAATCATTATTGTTCTCTGCATTTATCTTATTTACGTTCATATCACCACCAATTAACACATACTCATTATTTGGTATATTTTTATTTTTAATAAAATCTTGAATTTCTTTTAATTGGTTCGTACGTACAGATGCTGGTGAAGTTTTTCCGCACATACTATCTTCAGCCTGCAAATGCGTCCCAATCACGTGAACGAAACGATCATTTTTCTTAATTTTCGTGTATACAAATCCTTTATTCGATAAATTATCTGGCCCGCATCCTTTTGCAAATACATATTGAATCTTTTCAGCGATTGGCCATTTGCTCACAATCGCAACGCCACCATCTTCAGGAGTTGAAGATGAATAGTTTCCTAACGTTTTATCCCATTCGCTTCCACTACTACGACCTAATACTGCTGTTTGATTTGGATATTCTTTCTTCAAATTGCCTAATAAACGATCTGAAGCACTATTATCAAACACTTCATTTAATATAACAACATCTTGATTCTTTATATAATCTGCCGCCCCGATTAAATCAGCACGCTCAGTTTGTCCCCAGTTCGGATATAAGTTTGTTGATAGCATATATACATTATGCGTCATCACTTTTAATGTATCATTTTGATTTGTAGATGCTTCTGCTTGAGCTGAAGTTCCGCTATATAAAGCTCCTAAACCAACCCCTAAGCTAAGTACACCTTTTAGCAATTTACCTTTCACGTTTCATACCTCCATGTATTGTATAGTAATAAAAAGGCCAAATACTCTATTCTGAGATTTGACCTTTTTCAAATACTTAACGATTTCCGTACGTATCAAACCAAAGCTGAATGTATCCAGCAGTAACACGTTGTGCATCCATTAAACGCTTACCTGTCATTGGTGTAACTTCAGCGCGCCATTTATCTGCATATTCTTGTGATACAGCTGCTCTTACGAACCAATCTTTCGTATTATCATTTACAATGCCAGCGTAATCTTGTTTCGCAACTACTGCCGCTCCATGAATCCAATCTTCTGGATTCGTACCTTTCCAGTTCCAATACCCATTTCCATCCGTTACTTTATAATTATCTTTTATCGTATCTACAAAGTTTTCATATTTAGAATGGAATCCTTGTGGATACGAAAGGTTCGTAAAGTTTGCCGCATGCATTGGTTGGTTTACATCCCCTAAATAATGAAGAGATAATCCTAAATAGAAGAATGCTTGTTTCATATCTTTATTTTTGTAAGACTCACCAGCTAATTTAAAATATTTAGCTCCAGTTTCCTTTGCCTGCTTTGCATACGGAATATAAGTTTTCCCATTGTCAGGGTCATAGAAATGTGAAGCAAATGTGCTATTATCATAATAAGGATTTTCATAGTCAGCAGCATAAATACCGTTCTCTAACTCAGTACGCCATTCATTTAATAGTGCAACTCGATCTTGTTTTACAAGTGTTGTATTACGAGACATAATATCAATTGCACGGTTTACAATCCATAAATGAGAATTCACGCCTTCTTTATGTTTATCTTCAGCAGACCAGCGCGGAATAACTCCAAATCTCTGTCCCCCATCATTTTCATGAGCAAATGCAACACTTTGTAATGGAGCAACTAATGTAATAGCTGCCGCTAAAGCAAGTACTTTCTTTTTCATATAAAATCCTCCATTTTATAATTGAATTATTGTAAACATTTTGTTAGGATCCTATGATGTCGTCCGGTTAACCTATGACTAGAATATCCCACCTTTCACGAAATTTCTATCACTAAATTAAAATATGCAAATGTTCATATCATTATAACTTTATACATAGTGAATATAATGAATGAATACACTTTCATTTTAATAAACTATTATTAAGGCTTGTCTAAACTAATGTAAAAAAAGAGTAAAGCACCCACATGCTTTACTCTTTTTTTCTATTCGATAATATACTTGGCAATTGTACATTAACTGCCAACTTATGTATAAATCCAAACACTAATCCGATCCCTATAAATATGTATAATATCGTAAATATCTTTCCGAAGTCAGTTTGGGGACTAAATTGCCCATCACCGACAGTAGTCAGCGTCACAACGCTAAAATATAAAGCATCCAGAGGACGTAACCCCTCCACTGTACTATAAAAGATTGTACCAGATATTAATGTCAAAATTGTTAATACGAATAACACTTGAAATTCTTTATCTTTCCATGCTCGCAAACAAGCTTTTAGCATCCGTTTCAATGTCAATATAAATGAAAGCATTAGACTTCCCCTTCCAAACAAAATACCTTTAGTTACAGGAAAGTCTATCACCTTTCTGTACAGAAAAAAAGTAGCCCTCTTCTATTTCTAGAAAAGGGCTACTTTTTTCGATTCTATCTTATTTAGGTGAAACAAGAATTTTCACTTGGGTTTTATCTTTTACAAGTGCTTCAAATCCTTCTTCAACAACTTGATCCACTGTAATTTTTTTCGTAATTAATTTCTCTGCTTGAATTTGTCCAGAGCTAATTAATTTAATAACAGCTGGGAAGATGTGACGGTATCCTAAAATACCAATAACTTCTTTTTCTTTTAATACTAAGTTATTTGGAGTAATTGTTGCGTCTTTTTCCCATACACTAACAATTACAGTTTGTCCTTCGAAGCTTGTACTTTCAATCGCTTGGCGTAGTACAACTTCAACACCTGTTACTTCAAAGCTAACATTTACACCTAAACCATTTGTTAAGTTACGAATTTCAGCTAACACATCTTGAGTTGCTGGGTTTAATACATAATCCGCACCTGCTAATTTCGCTAACTCTTGACGTTCTTTAGAAAGTTCAACTGCAATAACAGGAGTTGCTCCTGCTGCTTTAGCTGCTTGGATAACAAGAAGTCCAATTGGACCGCAACCAAATACCGCTACAGCTTCCCCTTCTTTTAATTTACTTTGACGTACTGCATGAACTGCTACTGCTGCTGGTTCTACAAGCGCACCTTGTTCATACGTCATTTCATTTGGAATGTGATGAACCATATCTTCTGGTACTACTGTATATTCAGAGAAACCGCCGCCTTCTCCGCCAAGACCGTGGAAAACAAGTTGTTCACAAACATTGTAATGTCCATGTTTACAAGCTTCACATTTACCACAAGAATAAATTGGCTCTACAACAACGCGGTCTCCCACTTTATGAGATGTAACTCCTTCACCAATCTCTATTACCTCACCACTAAACTCATGACCTAAAATAACAGGTGCTTTCACATGTGTTAATGGATGTTCTTCTGTTGGAATAAAAATAGGCCCTGCTAAATATTCATGCAAGTCTGTCCCACAAATACCACACCATTTAACTTTGATTTTCACTGTTCCTGGTTTTACTGTTGGT
The DNA here is from genome assembly GCF_008042345.1 of Bacillus sp. AR8-1. NCBI lineage: Bacteria > Bacillati > Bacillota > Bacilli > Caryophanales > Bacillaceae > Bacillus > Bacillus sp. AR8-1. The sequence continues at coordinate 169,621 of NZ_QNUB01000006.1, read as the reverse complement.
TCTGGTACTTCTTCTACTCGTACATCACGTTGATTATGCCAAAGTAGTGCTTTCATTTTATACATCCCTCTCTATGTATATACTTAACCTGGTGAAGTTTACAACTCTATTATAATACTTCTATCCATATATTTCAAAAAAACAATCACGTTCCCACTAATTTTTTACAAATAACGTTCAATATTTTGTCACTTTGTACTTTTTTCCACATCTGTTAATTCAATTTCATTGCAGGTGAAATTAGCATTGTGCCATAATAGCATAGGAGAGGTGAATATCGCTTGAAATATTTTATTTACTTTATCGTTATCGTGGCATTTTTAGATACATTTTCACAATTACCTATTATGAGTACTTTCGCTCAAAGCCTTGGAGGAACTCCTCTTATTATCGGTCTAGTTGTCGGTATGTACTCATTCGCTAATATGATCGGTAATATTATTGCTGGAGCCGCTGTCGATAAATTTGGTGCAAAAAAAATCCTTTATATAAGCATGGGAATTACGAGTTTCATAGTCTTGTTATACACCGTTGTTCAAAGTGGTGAACAACTATTAGTTGTGCGCTTTATGCATGGATTTAGTGATGGCTTTTTAATTCCTGCTGCCTTTACATTTTTATCAAAACAAACAAATGCAAAAAGACAAGGAAAAGCAATGGCTCTATCTGGTGCTGCTGTTGGAACAGCCGCAATCGTAGGACCTGCTTTCAGCGGTATTATGAAAGCAACAGCTGGCGTAGAGTGGGTCTTCATTACTATTTCTATTTTAATGGCTCTTGGTACGATCGTATCTCTATTCTTCTTACCAAATAACGTATCAAGAAAAGATACATCAAGAACGCAAATGATGAACAAAGAAGATATGGTTGAACTTTTAAAATCAGAACCGTTATTACAAGCATATATTGGTGCTTTCACATTAATGTTTTCACAAGGAATTGTCACTTATATGTTACCAGTAAAAGTTGAGGCATTAGCGCTTAAAGCATCCACAACAGGCATGATGTTAAGTGTATTCGGTATAACTGCTATCCTCTTCTTCTTGCTTCCAACAAATCGTATTTACGATCGATTTAATCGTTCGAAACTAATGCTAATCGGAATTGCAGTTATGGCATTCGCATTATCTTTACTCGGATTATTTGCTACAAAAGGTATGCTCTTTATCGTAATGATGATTTATGGAATTGGATTCGCAATCCTCTTTCCGTCTATTAACGCTTTACTCGTTGAAAATACTACAGACGATAATCGTGGAAAGGCATTCGGATTATTTTATGCCTTCTTCTCATTAGGAGTTGTTGCTGGCTCCTTTACAGTCGGCGCAATCGGAGCATCACCTAGCATCAGCTTCATTATCGGGACAGCATTTTTATTAACATTTGCTGGGATGATTTATGTAAGAAGCAAAGTAAAAAAGACAATGATGGGATAATCCATCGTTGTCTTTTTTAAAATGCATATTGATATAATCCGTAATATAATGGAAGCGTTGGAATAATGCCAATTAATTTAAATATAAAAGGTAATGGCTCATCTCGCTCTTCATATAAACGAAAAACAAAAACTGCAGTTAAAGTCCAAATGACGCTAAACAAGAAGATACATTTCCAAACAATTGAGGTTAATATTTGTATATCAAATACAAAACCAAAAAGCCCTATCCACGTAATAATAGATACTACAAAGTCAAACTTTTGAATTGGTGTTTGAAACATACCCCTTACTAACGAAATAATAGCTAACATTGCTACAATAACTAAATATATTTTCCAAAGCATAATGATAATCTCCTATTCAATTTAACTTTTAACTTTCAGCAAACCATATTTAATAAACAATATAGCATTATATTTTTCATAGAAATAATACAATGGATAACAAAATAAAAAGAAAATAAGTACAGTTGGTACATTGTCTACAATAGAAAAATATTTTACTAGTAATTCCTTAATACTCTCTCCAATAATAATAAACAATGGAATTATACAAATCATCGCTAATATTAAACATGGCGTTACCCTGATTTCTTTCAACTTCACCTTACAATGTGGACACCTTAATGAAAAAGGATGCGGGAGATCAATAATATGCTGTACAGTAATATCCCCTTCACACTGTGGACATTCAATAACTTCTTTCATTTATCGCTTACTCCTTTCTATCTATAAAAAGAGCCCTATTGAATAGAACTCTTTTTTGCCCAATATATTACTTTTGTGTATAACCAAATAACAATGTAAATAAATTGAGCCGTAAAGGCAATAATACATCGCTTCTTTTAAAAAGAAAGTTTATAAATACCGACGATACTTCGACAATTTCCTCGGAAATATTTCCTTTCCCCACATAATTTGATACACTACACATGAATAAACACTTGTATTACATAAACTAAAATAATAACTTACTGTACAAATTAAAAAGCACACTCTTCATATGAAGAATGTGCTTTTATGTTATTAACGTTTAATCCAAACAGCGCCTGCCGATTTATCTTCTGCCTGTCCAACAACTTGGAATTTAAGTCCAAGGTTTGGAACTTTTCTTCCTGCATCTGCAATTTGCTTGTTACTATATACTTTTGAATCATCAAAAGTTGTAACACCTTGTAATCCAGAATAGTTAAACTGACCACGTGTTAATGAATTTACACTCCATGCTGGTGTTTTATCAAATGAAAATGCAGCATCTGCAATTTGCATGCCCGTATTACCGTATGCTGGTTTTCCGTTTAAATTACCAACTAGCGCTTCTGGATGAGAATCTACAACACCAAGGAATCCTTCACCTGGATGCACCCCAACCCAGTTATCTTTGAAACTATCATCTGCATACCAAACGACAAGACCTGTATTATACACTGGACCTTTTCCTGCTTTTAAACCATTATCTGATCCCGCATAGTTTCTCCACTCTAAGTAGTAATAATGAGCTTTCTTCTCTGTCCCATCAGAAACAACAAAACCATTTAAATTCATTTTAGACTGTCCTTCTGCATCATCAGAAAATACAACTTGTCCATCAACAGTTACATTTACATTGTCCATCGCAAAACCTTTATATGTTACAGCCGGATCTGTAATATAGTCTAATTGTAGTTTCACTTTTTTGCCTTTAAATTGACTTAAATCATATGATTTATCAATCCATTTCCCATCTGTTGTATCTTTATCTCCTTGGACTACTTTTTCTCCAAGTCTATCAATTAACGTCTTCGTTCCATCTTCTGTTACTGCATGTACTTCGACGAAATCGCACTCTGCTTCTAACTCATAATTTGCTTTATAATCGAATTTTGCATTTGTTCCTTTTGTTAAATCAAAGAAAGGTGTCTCTAACGTTGTATGCATATCATCGCCTCTTGTACTATAATATGCATGCTTTCCAAACTCCGGTTTAATCGTTTCAACACTTTTACCTGGTAAGTTAACACGTACAACGCCTGGACGATTTGATTTCGTAACACTTTGATCAATATAGGTAGGAACTCCCACACCACTCTTAATTTTATCGTAATCTACTTCTAATATTTTTGCCCAGTTGCCACCCATATTCTTTTGTAAGAAGTCTTTATTTTGTGGTGAAAAACTTGTCGGCTCCGTTCCTGCGATTTTTCCTGTCCAACTACCTCCACTCATTAACGACCAAGCTTCGACAGGTGAACCATTTCCAGTATATTTCGTGTCATATTCATCTGGTAATCCAAGATCATGTCCAAATTCATGCGCAAACACACCTACAGCTCCATCTTCTGGTTCAATTGTGTAATCATGTGCTGCTACTTTTCCACCAAAGTAATCTACTTTTGATTTTGTACCTTCAATCGCTACTGGATCTACTGCTAATTTTGAACGATGTGACCAGATCGCATCATCACCTAATTTACCACCACCTGCTTCTTGACCAACACCAGCATGGATTACCATTAAATGATCAATTACACCGTCAGGTTCATTTTGATTCCCATCCCCGTTTGTATCATACCTATCAAACTGATCAAACTGAGATAAATCTAGTCCTTTCTCAGCAGCTGCATGCAAAGCTTCTTTCACTAAATCACGTGCACCTTTCGGACCTTTATTATCGTGACCACTGCTACCATCAGCTCCATAATCAGATGCTTTTCCTGGAACTGTTAGCCACTCCGTTACATATCCGTCTGTCGTATAACTACCACCAGACTGCTCTTCATAGTATTGTTTAAACGTTTTTACTTTTGAACCATCAAATAATGTATAAGGCTCCTTACCAAACAACATCTTTTGATAATGTTCTCTACTAAAGTCTTTCGAATACATATAACCTGGTGTTTGATCAATATTATTATGTTTATAATCACTAAATTCAACGAGTAGCACTAATACTTTATCCGATCGAACAGATCCTTTATATGGAGCTTGCTTTGCTTTTGAAGTTGGAACTTGCCCATTTAATTGCTTTTTATTTGGTTCTGGCTTTTGCTCAAGATTAATATTTTTTTCAGTCTTTTTTACATTTTCCTTTTCTTCCATCTTTTTCTCTTTTACTTTTTTTGTGAAATCAGACGTTTCTTGTGAGTGAGCATCTGGAAGAATTTCTTTGTTCGCCTGATCTCCTTGTTTCTTTTCAATATATTGCTCGACAGCCTTTTTCGTCTCTTCTTTAGAAGATGCTGGATTAATTGTTCCTCTTTCTTTCAAAGCTTCCGCTAAACGATCTTCTTGAATTAAATTGTAATCAATTGGCGTTGTAGACACATTCTCTTTCTCTTTTGCTGGCGTTTCGGCATATGCTAACGGCGCACTCATTACAGATGTGCATCCGATAATTGCTGCAATTGCTAATGATGACAACACTTTAAATGGGGCTTTTCTTCTCATTCCATTTCTCTCCTTTTATAAAACTTAAAATTCAGATAAATCGGTGCGTTTTTGTCGAAATCTCTGTTTACTACCCTCCCTATATAAAAAGACATAATTCTATAAACATTAAACTTTCTGTTATAGAATCATGCCCTCCAGTTTTCTGGTCAGACCCTCTATCTGTTTATCCCTTGGTTCAACTAATAATCAGTGTGCTGATGAACAAAGCCCCCACTGATTAAAGTTTCACTTTATATCGAAATATGAAAAATAAAGAGTTATGTGATATATATTAAATATCTTATATAACAAATTTAAAAGACAATATGCAAAATTGCATGAAAATTCTTTTAAATAAAAAAGAATCCTAGTCAATTAAACTAGGATTCTTGATTTTCTATTATTTCTCTTGTGTTTTTTCCCAATCAGCTAAGAATTTCTCAATTCCTTGATCTGTTAATGGGTGCTTCACTAATGAAGCAATTACGTTTGCTGGGATTGTTGCAATATGTGCACCGTTTAATGCTGCGTCAGTTACGTGAACGCTGTGACGTACAGATGCTGCAATGATTTCTGTTTCGATGCCATGAATTGCAAAGATTTCTGCGATTTGACGAATTAAATCCATACCGTTATGACCGATATCATCTAAACGACCTAAGAATGGTGAAACATATGTTGCACCAGCGCGAGCTGCAAGTAATGCTTGAACTGCTGAGAATACTAATGTAACGTTTGTACGAATTCCTAAATCTGAGAATGCTTTTACTGCTTTTAAACCTTCTGTTGTCATTGGAACTTTTACAACAACGTTTGGAGCAATCTTCGCTAATTCTTTTCCTTCTTCAATCATTTTATCAGCTTCTAAGCTAATTACTTCTGCACTTACAGGTCCTTCTATAAAGCTGCAAATTTCACGAATACGCTCATGGAAATCTACGCCTTCTTTTGCTACAAGTGATGGGTTTGTCGTTACTCCAGCTACTACGCCTAATGCATTTGCCTCTTTAATTTCGTTAATGTTTGCTGTATCAATAAAAAATTTCATTTGTTATTCTTCCTTCCTAATTTTCATTTTATATTTATTTATTTTTCTTAATAAGCTCTAATTCAATCGGAATAGATTTGTCCACTTTTTTACCTTGTGTTATCTCTTTTGCTGTTTGCGTCGCCTTCTCTCCGATTAATTCCGGTTTTTGAGCGACTGTTGCAGCCATACGCCCATCGTTAACCGCTTTCACAGCATCTTCTGTTGCATCAAATCCAACAACTACTACATCTGTTTTTCCAGCAGACTTCAATGCTTCAAGTGCACCTAATGCCATCTCGTCGTTATGCGCAAACACGGCTTTAATATCACCATTTGCTTGCAAAATGTTTTCCATAACAGATAATCCTTTCGCTCTATCAAAATCAGCCGCTTGTTTGGCAACTACTTTTAAAGACTTATCGGCTACGTTATGGAATCCTTTCCCACGTTCACGAGCAGCAGACGATCCAGGGATTCCTTCTAACTCAGCAACGTTTGCTCCTTCGCCGACTAATTCACGAATGTAATCACTAGCCATTTGACCACCTTCGATATTATTAGATGCAATGTGAGAAACAACCTTACCTGAATTCGCAACGCGGTCTACTGTAATAACAGGGACATTTGCTGCATTTGCCGCACTTACCGCTGAAGCAACAGCATCTGAATCGGTCGGATTAATAACAACTACATCGACACCCTTTTGAATTAAATCTTCAACATCGTTCGTTTGCTTCGCTGCATCATTTTGCGCATCAACAGCAATCAATTCGATGCCGCTATCTTTCGCTTTCTTTTCTGCACCCTTTTTCAAAGTTACAAAAAAGGGATTATTTAAAGTTGAAACAGAGAATCCAACTTTAATAGTTTTATTTCGACCTTTATCGCTAGAATCCTTTGCCCATTCTGGTGGTTCCATTGAACAACCAGCAGTAATGACCATAATACATGCAACGAGTATAAGTAACCATTTCTTCATGAACTGTCCCTCCATTACGCTTCTTTTCGGCGATCAATTAATACAGCTAGTAAGATTACAAGTCCTTTTACAACTTGTTGGAAGAAAGAAGATACACCTAATAAATTTAAACCGTTATTTAGTACACCGATAATTAGTACACCGATGAATGTACCAACAATCCATCCTCTTCCCCCAGAAAGACTTGTTCCACCTAATACAACTGCTGCAATTGCATCTAATTCGTAAGAAGTACCTGCAGTCGGCTGTGCAGAATCTAGTCGTGATGTTAAGACAATACCTGCAAGCGCTGCCAAAATTCCGGAAAGACCGTAAATCATTACTTTAATTCTCGTAACATTAATACCTGATAGTGCTGCTGCTTCTTCATTTCCACCAATTGCAAATGTACGACGGCCAAATGTCGTTTTCTTCAAAATGAAGTACAGTACTGCGAAAGCGATCATCATTGTAACAGCTGGTACCGGAATACCAAGAAAATAACCGCGGCCAAACATTTGGAACATTAAATGATCACCAAGACCAGTGATCGGACGTCCGTCCATATAAACAAGCGTCAACCCACGAAAAATAGTCATTGTTGCTAAAGTTGCAATAAATGGAGCTACTTTTCCTTTCGCAATGATGATACCGTTTACAATCCCCATTACAAGACCTGCTAATAGTCCAACTGCCATTGCAAGGAACGGATCCATGCCACTTGCCATCATTCCAGCAACAAGTGCACTTGATAATGCTAAAATAGAACCTACCGATAAGTCAATACCCCCTGTTAAAATTACGAAGGTCATTCCGAATGCAATAAGCGCATTAATCGATACTTGACGCAGTATATTAAATAAATTTGGAATTTCAATGAACGCTGGATTTAAAACTGTAATTACGACGATAATTAATACTAAACCGATTAAAGAACCGAGTTGTTGTAATACATTCCCCTTCTTAGCCATCCTTACTCTCCCCCTGTAGCTAGTGCCATAATAGACTCTTGTGATGCCTCATCTTTCCCTAAAATGCCGCCGACTTTTCCTTCATGAATAACAAGAACTCGATCACTCATTCCTAAAACTTCCGGAAGCTCAGATGATACCATAATAACGGCATCGCCTTGCTCAGTAAGCTTATTCATGATAGAGTAAATTTCTTTTTTCGCTCCAACATCGACACCTCTTGTTGGCTCATCTAAAATGAGTAATTGCGGATGAATGCCTAGCCATTTTGCGATTACAATCTTTTGCTGATTTCCACCAGAAAGAGATTTCACTGCCTGCTCTCCGCTAGATGCTTTCACATTAAGAAGCTTCATCATATCCTCTGTAAACTGTTGTTCTAGCTCGTTGCTTAGAACACTTCCCTTTGAAAGACTTTCTAAATTCGGTAAAGCTAAATTTTCTCGAATTGAAAAATCTAACACTAATCCTTCAGACTTTCTATCTTCTGTAATGAAAGCAATTCTTTGTCTAATTGCATCTATCGGACTATCAATCTTTACTTCTTGTCCATTTATAAAAATTTGTCCAGAATCTAAAGGTTCATAACCAAATATCGCTTTCATAATATCAGTGCGACCAGCCCCCATCAAACCAGCTACACCAAGGATTTCACCTTTCCTCACTTGAAACGAAACATTTTCAAATTTCCCTTTCTTCGTTCCGTTACGCATTTCAAAAATGACATCACCAATTTGACTATTTCGCTCTGGGTAACGTTCACCAATGCTGCGCCCCACCATCATACTCACTACTTCATCAAATGATGTTTCTGGAATTAATCTCTTTCCAACGTATTCTCCATCACGCAAAATCGTAATGGCATCACATATTGAGAAAATCTCTTCCATACGATGCGAAATGTACACGAATGAAACACCTTCTTTACGTAACTTATTGATTACTGTAAAGAGCGTTTCGATTTCACGATCCGTCAGTGCCGCAGTAGGTTCATCCATAATAATAACGCTCGCGTTTGTCATTAACGCTTTCGCAATTTCGATAATTTGCTGTTGTCCAACCGATAGTTCCTCTGCTAACATAGCACCTCTTACATGCAATCCTAGCTCTGCTAGTTGCTGCTGCGCAATCGCGTTCATTTGTCGAGTGCGTAAAATACCTGTTTTCCCATACATTAACTCTTTACCAAGAAACATATTTTCAGCTACTGTTAAATTCGGCAATATGTTTAGTTCTTGATGTATAAATGCGATGCCGTACTCTTCAGCTTCTTTCGCATTTTTAAAGTTGCGCTCTTGCCCATCAATCGTGATTGTCCCATCATCTTTTTTGTATACACCTGTTAAAATCTTCATGAGCGTTGATTTACCCGCTCCATTTTCCCCCATCAATGCATGGACTTCTCCTGTTTCAATCATAAACTGTGCATTCTTCAAAACAGGATTGCCATTGAACGCCTTTGAAATGTTTTTCATTTCAATATGCATTCCCATCACTTCCCTTTATTAAAAAATCACGCCTGCATGTAAAATTACATTTGCATAAGGCGTAGCCTCGCCTGTACGAATAATCGCCTTCGCTTTCTTTGTATGCTCTTTAAATTGTTCATGAGATACATACTCAAATGCTGGCTCTATTAATTTTTGCTCGATCTCTTTATTTACTTCCGCATTATTTATAATGACTTCTTCTGCTAACGTCACTTTTTCGATTGCCATATCATCAGCTACAACTTGTAACACCTCTAAAAAACTCGGTTTTCCAATCTCAACAGCTAAATCAATTCGTTTTACTCCATCCGGAATCGGTAACCCGCAATCAGCAATTACAACCGTATCTGTATGCCCAAGTGAAGCAAGGACTGCCGCGATTTCACTGTTTAATACACCATGCTTTTTCATCCAACAATCACCTGCACTTCACGTACTCGATCTCTCGTTGGCATACCGCCCTGTGCTCCAAGTTTCGTTACAGAAAGACCACCGGCAATATTCGCGAAACGAATTGCTTTTTGAAGTGTCTCTCCTTCAGAAAGTGCAACTGCTAACGCACCATTAAATGTATCACCAGCTCCAGTTGTATCCACTACATCAACAGCAATGCTAGGAACATGTACAATCTCTGTGCCATTATGGAAACGAACACCGTTAGAACCTTCTGTCATCAATAATTTATTTGGATACTTCGCCAATAAATCTTCAATTGGTGATGTAAAATCATCTAATACAATGCGGCACTCATGTTCATTTGGCGTAATATAAGTTGCTTTTTCTAAAATTTCTTCTGATAAAACTTGTGCTGGCGCTGGATTCAACATAACAGGAATATTATGTTCCTCACAAATAGCCAATACATATTTTACTGTTTCAAGTGGAATTTCTAGTTGAAGAACAACCATATCCGCTTTTACAAGAAGGTCTTTGGAGCGATCTACAACTGACTTATTTACAAGAGCATTTGCCCCTTGTACGACAACAATACTGTTATCTTCTTCTGCTAAAACGATATGAGCAATTCCTGTCGTTCTATCTGTAACCGGTACCACATAATCGATAAAAATGCGTTCGTTCTCTAAATTTTTTCTAACTACTGTTCCATAATCATCATTTCCTACCGCTCCAACCATTGCTACATTTGCTCCTAACCTAGCTGCAGCAACTGCTTGGTTTGCCCCTTTCCCTCCTGGGATTGTATGAAACGCTTCACCAATTACTGTTTCTCCTGCTTTCGGCCGTTTTTTTGAAACAGCCACTAAGTCCATTGAAATGCTTCCTACTACTGCAATATTTGGCATCTGTTTCATCTCCTTACTTCGTTGTATTTCGTTCTATAATTTCAATCGGCAAACGATAGTGTTTCTCTTCTAATGTATTTCCTTCCATTTGCTCTAACAACAACTCTGTTGCAATTTTCCCCATTTCATATATCGGTTGTGCAACTGTTGTAATAGATGGATACATCATTTCTGTTAAAGAAATTCCATCAAATCCGATAATTTGTAAATCATCTGGAATGGCAATCCCCTTTTGAAGTGCAGCCTTTACAATACCAATCGCAATTAAATCATTCCCAGCAACAATACCATCAATATGCGGGTATTCTTCTAATAATTCCATCGCTACACGCTCACTATTTGCTGGCTCAAACGTACTCTCCGCAATCATATACGAAAGGTTATTTTGCGTAATAACGTCTACAAAACCTTCAAAACGTTCATTTGCAGTACTCACATCACGTGGACCGCGAATATGTGCAATATGTTTACATCCTTTATCTAGTAACAACTTTGTCGCAGCCTGACTTCCTGCATAGTTATCTGCATATACAGTAGGAATACGCTCATTAAACATACGGTCAATCGCAACAACCGGGACAGATAAATTCATGTAATTAACACTATTTTGTGGATTTGTTGCTACAATAAATCCATCTACATTATTTTGTCTAAGTACATCAATGTATTGTTTCTCTTTTTCTAAACTTTCATCAGAGTTACAAAGGACAACTGTGTAACCTTGTTTATGTGCTACATCTTCTACGGCACGTGCAACTTCTGGAAAAAACGGATTCACGATATTTGGAACAACTAAGCCAATTAAACGAGACTTTTTATTATACAGTGAACGCGCTACTGTACTAGGCTTATAATCTAACATCTCAATTGCACGCTCTACCTTTTTTAATGTATCTTCGTGAACATATCCATTTTTATTTAAAACTCTGGAAACGGTCGCAACAGATACTCCCGCTAATTTCGCAACGTCTTTAATCGTACTCATTCTCTTTTCTCCTCATTTCATGTAACCGTTTACAGAAAATAATATAACGTATTTCTAAAAATACGTCAATCATTTCTCACTAAAAAGCTTTTAAGGTTATACTCAAAAAAGCACCGCCATAAGGCGATGCTTCTTCATTACGAGTATGATACAGTTTTTTCTTTTTCTTCTACAGCAGGCTCTTCAGCATCTTTTTTACGATCTGATAGTTTAATTTTTTGTAAGAAAATCGTAAAGATGGCACCTACTACGATAAATACTAATCCTGTTAAGAATACAGTATGAAGCGAGTCTACTAAAGAGTTTTTCAAAATAGGTACAATGCTGTTAGCAAACGCTTCTGGCATTTGTTTTAATGCCTCTGGGCTAAATAGCATCGAATATAAACCTTGTGGATCTGTGTGAATCATATCTTTAAATTTCGTTACCATTTGTCCCGCTTCTTTCGGGAATGTATCTAATACAGGTACTAATTTATTTGTTAACGTTGTACCTGAAGTGTTATTCATAATTGATCCTAAAATTGTAATACCAAATGTTCCACCAATTTGACGGAAGAACTGACTTGATGACGTTACGACACCAAGGTCTTTTTTCGGGAAGCTTTCTTGTAACGCTAATGTTAATGTCGGCATTACAAGACCCATTCCTAAACCGATAACCATCATATAAGAAGTAGCTGTAAGCTTCGTTGTGTGCATATCCATCGTTGTTAATAACCAGAAACCACCGGCCATAATAAGCATACCTGCGATAATTTGTGGTTTTACACCAACTTTTAATACAAGTTGCCCACCGATAATACTCATTACAATCATTGTAATCATCATTGGAGTCATAATTGTTCCTGATTCAGCAGCACTTACTCCTACAATACCTTGCATGAAGAATGGTACGAACATAATCGCGCCGAACATTCCAATACTCATAAAGAATCCAATCGCATTCAGTATTGTAAATGTGCGATTTTTAAAGAAATGCATTGGTAAAATCGGCTCTTCAGCTTTCGTTTCAACAATAACAAAGCTAACGATACCAATTACAGCTAGTGCGAATAAACCGATAATTTGCCAAGAATCCCATGCATAATCTTTTCCACCAAACGTTAGCGCAAGTAATAAACTTACAACACCTAGAATCATCGTAAAGATTCCAGCGATATCAATTTTAATTGGTCCTGTTTGTTTATGTGATTTTAATCCCATTGCAATAAAGATTGTTGCTAAAATACCAACCGGTAAGTTAATGTAGAATACCCATCTCCAGTTCACTGCATCTACAATCCAACCACCAACTTGCGGTCCAATTACAGAAGCAAGACCGTATAACGCACCAAAAATACCTTGCCATTTCGCACGTTCTTTTCCCGTGAACATATCTCCAATAATAATCATAGCCATTGGCATCATAATACCGCCACCAAGACCTTGAATACCACGGAAAATAATTAATTCTGTCATACCATTCGCCATACCACATAACGCCGAACCAATCATGAAAATAACTAGCCCTGTTATATATACGTTACGACGACCAAGTAAATCCGCTAATTTACCTGCAATTGGTACAACTGTCGTTGATGTTAACATATAAGCTGTCGTTAACCATGTCATTAAACTTAATCCGCCTAGGTCACCGACGATACGTGGCATTGCTGTACCAACAATTGTTCCATCTAATGCAGCAAATAGCATCGCGATTACTAAACCGATTAACAACAACTTTCTATTTTGATTTTCTTGTTGCTCCATGTAATCTCCTCAATTCCTCTTAGTTATTCTCTTTTTTCTCTTGTGTCCCGCAAATAATGGTTTCTAACTTCTCAAAGAGACGTAATAAATCTTCTCTTTCTTGCAACTCTAAATGTGAAAAGTATTTTGCAATATGCTCATTGCGAGCTGTCATTGCCTCTTCTACTCTAGCTTTCCCCTTTTTCGTTAACTCGATGATGACAACACGACGGTCATCTTTGTCGTGATAGCGTTCTACAAGTTCTTGATCGATTAGACGATCAATCATCACTGTAATCGCGCTAGGCTTCACATACATCTTTTTTGCTAATGTTGTCGCTCTTGAAGCCCCATAATGATCTAAAATTTTTAAAATATAAAACTGCGGTGGTGTAAGTCCTGTTGCTTGCATTTGTTTTAATAACTCCGTCTGCATTTTCTTTCCAATCGAAAAGGCAAGAGCTTGAATTTTATCGATATGCGTCATATCATTTGGCATGTTATCCACCTCTTATTTAAACAATAAAATATTTAACGTATTTAAATATTAATCCCGCGAACAAAATCCGTCAATACTTTTATTCATAAAAACGTTTACATTTTTGTCACAAAGTTGTATAATTTTCGACGAAGTTAATATTGACAGTCACGGAGAAACGGAGTACACGGCTATGAATCATAAAAAAGGAAACTTTTTTATATTTCATGGCCTTTTTATATTCTCTGTCTTAAAACGCTTCGAATTAATTAGGGGAGGATTTTCATTTTATGTTTTTCACACAATTATTTAAACCTGCGCCCCACGCGGAACGCTTACCAGCTGATCGCGTTGATAGCGAATACCGTAAATTACGTTTACAAGTATTCTTAGGTATCTTCATCGGTTATGCAGGTTACTACTTTGTTCGAAAAAACTTTTCACTAGCAATGCCATACTTAATCGAACAAGGCTTTAGTAAAGGGGAACTTGGGGTTATCCTTTCAGCAGTATCTATCGCTTACGGATTAAGTAAATTCTTGATGGGTATCGTATCCGATCGTTGTAATCCTCGCTACTTTTTAGCAGCTGGGCTATTTTTATCAGGTATCATTAATATTATTTTCGGCTCATTTTCTTTCATTACAACGAGCATTATACTTATGTTTGTACTTCAGTTTTTAAATGGATGGGTACAAGGTATGGGCTGGCCTCCTTGTGGTCGTACGATGGTTCACTGGTTCTCTATTAGCGAACGTGGTACAAAAATGTCTATTTGGAACGTCGCTCATAATGTCGGCGGCGCGCTTATGCCTTCTCTTGTAACATTAGGCTTATACTTCTTTGCAAATGACTGGAAAAGTATTTTTTACTTCCCAGGTATTCTTTCAATTTTAGTTGGTATTTATGTATTAATTACGATGAAAGATACGCCTCAATCTTGTGGACTACCTTCTATTGAAGAGCATACTGGAGAATATCCACCAGATGAGAAAATAAAAGATCGCGAACGCGAACTTTCGGCAAAAGAAATTTTATTTAAATACGTACTAAACAATAAGTTTTTATGGTACATCGCTATTGCGAACGTTTTCGTATATTTCGTACGTTACGGCGTTGTAGACTGGGCTCCTACTTATTTAGTAGAAGAAAAAAGCTTTACTCATAGTAGCTCACGTACTGCTTACGCTCTATATGAATGGGCTGGTATTCCAGGTACACTTCTTTGCGGATGGATGAGTGATAAACTATTTAAAGGACGTCGTGCACCTGCTGGTATTTTATTTATGGTTGGTGTATTTATCGCAGTTCTTGTTTACTGGTTAAACCCTCCTGGTAATCCAATGGTTGATAGTATCGCACTTGTCGCAATTGGATTTTTAATTTACGGACCGGTTATGTTAATTGGTCTACACGCTCTAGACTTAGCACCAAAGAAAGCTGCTGGAACTGCAGCAGGCTTAACTGGATTCTTCGGTTACTTAGGCGGAGCT
This sequence comes from Bacillus sp. AR8-1, assembly GCF_008042345.1. Taxonomy (NCBI): domain Bacteria; kingdom Bacillati; phylum Bacillota; class Bacilli; order Caryophanales; family Bacillaceae; genus Bacillus; species Bacillus sp. AR8-1. Next base: position 154,337 of record NZ_QNUB01000006.1, on the reverse strand, counting down.
GCTTTCGCTAGTGCCGCTATGGGCTTTATCGTAGATGCATTCGGATGGGATGGCGGATTCATCTTATTACTTGCATCTTGCATACTTGCAATGTTCTTCCTTGCCCTTACTTTAAATACAGGGTCAACAAAACAAAAGCAAGCTTAAGTACAAATATTATACTTATCAAAAAAAGAGAGACCATTCTTTCCAGAATGCCTCTCTTTTTTCTACATATAAATCTTTTTTCTTACAAAAGATTCATTTTCCTCTCATATATATGTTAGCGCTTCCAAATAACTTCAACACCTAATACAACTGCATTCCACTTTTATATAAAAAGATTTTTGAATATTTTTTCAACTTACCCTTGTCAAACATTGTCAATTTATATTAAAATAACAACATACAAAATATTTAGTCTTTTCAGAAAAGATGGAGGGATAGCCATGAAGAATCCACTTCTTCGTATTGAAAACTTGCAAACTTCCTTTCGTATACAAGATCAGTATCATGCAGCAGTTGATGATGTATCCTTAACTGTTCATGAAAATGAAATTGTTGCTATCGTTGGTGAGTCAGGATGCGGAAAAAGTGCACTTGCCCTTTCCATTATGCGACTGCATAATGAAGCAAATACAAAATTACAAGGGCAGCTTTACTATAGAGATAAGGACTTACTTAGCATGTCAACCGCCGAAATAAATAAAGTACGCGGTTCAAATATCGGAATGATTTTCCAAGAACCTCTTACAGCACTCGATCCTCTTATGACAGTTGGAAAACAAATCGAAGAAAACTTAGACTACCACACAAGCCTTTCAAAAGTTGAAAAGAAAGAACGCACCTTAGAACTACTCCATCAAGTTGGTATTCCAAAACCAGAACTTACATATAAACAATACCCACACGAATTATCTGGCGGAATGAGACAAAGAATTGTTATCGCAATTGCAATTGCTTGTAAGCCAGGGCTCATTATTGCAGATGAGCCAACAACTGCACTTGACGTAACCATTCAAGCGCAAATTTTAGATTTATTACGTTCCATTCAAGAACAAACGAAAATGGGCATCATCTTAATTACACACGATTTAAGCGTCGTGGCCGAAACCGCTGATCGTATCGTCGTTATGTATGCAGGACAAGTTGTAGAAACAGGAACAGTCGAAGAGATTTTTAATAACCCTCTTCATCCATATACTCGTTCCTTATTAAATTCAATCCCGTCTGCATCTGCTGAAAAAGAAAAATTACATGTTATTCAAGGCGTTGTACCGACATTAGCTAAGTTACCTCGCACAGGTTGTCGATTCCAAGCACGGATTCCATGGATTAGACCTGATCAACATGAAGAAAATCCCGTTTTACATGAAGTAAAACAAGACCATTGGGTACGTTGCACTTGCTACAAACATTTCAACTTCCAACATAAGAAAGGAGATGACGTAACTCATGGCACTGCTTAAAGTAGAAGATTTAAAAGTACACTTTCCAATTAAAGGTGGTGTTTTCGGCCGTACATTAGATTACGTTCGTGCTGTTGATGGCGTAAGCTTCGAACTACAACCTGGCGAAACATACGGAATCGTTGGGGAATCTGGGAGCGGCAAATCAACAACTGGAAAAGCAATTATGCACTTAACAAAAGCGACAGGCGGTAGCATTCATTTTAATAATAGAGATTTAACAAAATTAAGTCGCTCAGAACTAAGAGAACAACGAAAAGATATTCAGATGATTTTTCAAGATCCTTATTCATCCTTAAACCCGAAGAAACGTGTTATGGATATTATCGCTGAACCACTTCGAAATTTTGAGAAACTCTCACCTGATGAAGAGCGTAGAGCTGTTCAAGATTATCTTGATAAAGTTGGATTAAATCCTGAGTCTATGTATAAATACCCACATGAATTTTCCGGTGGACAAAGACAGCGGATTGGTATTGCACGCGCACTTACACTAAAACCGAAGCTTATTATCGCAGATGAACCTGTATCCGCGCTTGACGTGTCGGTACAAGCTCAAGTTTTAAACTTCTTGCAAGATTTACAATCTGAACTCGGACTAACATACCTATTTATTAGTCATGATTTAGGTGTAGTTCGCCATATGTGTGACCGTATCGGTGTTATGTATCGCGGACGCATTGTGGAAGAAGCAACTAGTGCTGAAATTTATAATAATCCACAGCACATCTATACGAAGCGCCTAATATCAGCTATTCCTGATATTCGTCCAGAAAACCGCGAGCAGCAACGTAAATTGCGTCGTGAGGTAAGCGTTGAGTATGAGAAATCATACGAAAGTTATTTCAATGAAAATGGTCGTGCTTACGATTTAAAACCAATCTCGCCAACACACCGGGTGGCATTACCTTAAGGGAGTGATAAAATATGTGGAAATTTATATTACGCCGGGTTTTAGTTATGATACCGCAATTATTCATATTAAGCGTACTCGTCTTTACACTGGCTAAGGCAATGCCAGGTGATGCATTAAGTGGCGCTGAACTAGCAAACCCAAAAGCCGATCCAAAAGTGCTCGAAGAACAACGTGAAAAACTAGGTTTAAACGATCCTATTCCCACTCAATATGTAAGGTGGATTTCAAATGCTGTACAAGGGGATTTCGGTATTTCTTACGCACATAAAATAAAAGTAACAGATATTATCGGGGAACGTCTTGGCAATACCATACTGTTAGCTCTTCTTATTCTTATTCTTACTTACTTAATTGCTATTCCACTTGGAGTTATAAGTGGACGTTGGAATGATACGTGGGCTGATCGACTCATTACGCTCTATAACTTTTTAGGATTCGGTACACCACTATTTATTTTCGGGTTAGTAATGTTATTCTTATTCGGCTTTTTATATCCAATTTTCCCTACGAGTGGTAGCGTTGATCCACAAGTTGCAACAGGATCATTTGATTACTATTTAAGTAAATTCAATCATATGATTTTACCAGCTTTATCTGGGGCATTAATTGGGACTGTAGGAACTGTACAATATTTACGAAGTGAAATTATCGATACGAAACATAAAGATTTTGTACGCACAGTAAAAGCAAAAGGTGTACCAGAATCTAAAGTATATTCCAGACATATTTTAAGAAATTCATTTTTACCAATTGCAGCATTTTTAGGATATGAAATTACAGGTTTAGTTGGAGGCTCTATTATTCTAGAAAATATTTTCGGCTATCCAGGAATTGGACAACTATTTTTCCAATCTATCACTCAACGTGATTTCAGTGTCGTAACTGCTCTTGTATTATTTACTGGATTCGCAACGCTACTCGGGACTCTTCTTTCCGATATTATTCTAAGCATCGTTGATCCACGTATTCGTATTGATTAATGGAGGTGAAGAAACGTTATGTTAGCAAATCCTGAAAAACAAACTGAAGTCATTCATTACGAAAAGAGCCCCTCTGGTTTCTCCATTATGTGGCGAGAATTTCGTAAAGATAAACTAGCAATGTTTTCTCTATTCTTTTTAGCTTTAATATTAATAGCCGTTTACGCAACTTCATTTATTATGAAGCAAGAAGATATCGTCCGAGTCGATTTGTTCGCTATTTATGACCCTCCTTCTGCTGAACATTGGTTAGGAACTGATTATGGAGGCCGTGATATTTTCGGACAATTAATTATTGGTACACGTAACTCCTTTACAGTTGGTTTAGCCATCACTCTTTTAGCAACCCTTATCGGTCTTACGACGGGACTAATTGCTGGCTATTTTGGAGGAGTTGTCGATAACATCATTATGCGTTTTATCGACTTTATGATGATTTTACCATTCTTAATGATTGTTATCGTGTTTATCTCACTCGTTCCAACTTTCAATATTACGACATTTATTCTCATAATGACCGCTTTCTTATGGGTCGGAAAAGCAAGGCTTATACGCTCTAAAGTATTGACTGAGAAAGAACTTGATTACGTATCTGCATCAAAAACATTAGGAACACCAAATTGGAAAATAATCTTCCAGCAAATATTACCTAATTTAAGTTCTATTATTATCGTAAATATCACATTAAATCTTGCTGGTAACATCGGAATTGAATCTAGTTTAACTTACTTAGGCTTCGGTCTACCAGAGAGCACACCAAGTCTTGGTACACTTGTAAGTTACGCAACTAACCCAGATGTATTACAAGAAAAGTGGTGGATTTGGTTACCCGCATCAATCATGATTTTAGTGTTGATGCTGTGTATAAATTTTATTGGTCAAGCGTTAAAGCGTGCGGCTGATGCGAGACAAAGAAAAGGATAAGGGGTGGAGAAGTTATGAACAAACCAAAACTTTACAAAGTATTAAGTACACTTGCTGCTTCAACATTATTACTATCTGCATGTGGGGGTGCTGATAGCAGTAGTAAAAAAGCAAACACAAAAAAAGTAGAAACAAATAAATTTAGTGCTACTGTAAAAAATGACAGTAAAGAAATTAAAGACGGATCATTAACTTATGGACTCGTTTCAAATTCACCTTTCGCTGGTGTTTTAAGTAGAGTATTGTATGAAGTTGCTCCAGATTCAGAGATTATGGATTTCTTTGATGAACAATTATTAGCTACAGATAAAAACTGGGAAATTACAAATGACGGTGCTGCAACTTATACAATTTCTGAAGATAAAAAAACAATTACAATTAAAATTAAAGATAATGTAAAATGGCACGATGGTAATCCTGTAACAGCTGAGGATTTAGAATATTCTTACTTAATAATCGGTAATAGCAAATATACAGGTATCCGTTACGATACACAAATGCAAATGATTGAAGGTATGGAAGAATATCACACTGGAAAAGCTGACAAAATTTCTGGTATTAAAGTAGTCGATCCAAAAACAATTTCCATTACTTATAAAGAAGTAAACCCTTCACTAAAAACTGGTATTTGGACATATCCTACACCTAAAAAATATTTAGGTGATGTACCAATTGAAAAACTAGCTGAATCAGATAAAATCCGCCAAAATCCAATTGGATTCGGTCCATTTAAAGTGAAGAAAATCGTTCCTGGTGAATCAGTTGAGTATGAGCGTTTTGATGATTACTGGGGCGGCAAACCTAAGCTAAAAAATGTAACATTAAAAGTTGTAAATCCATCTATTGTTAGTGCATCTCTGAAAAAAGGTGATATTGATATTGCAGCAATTACTGCTGATCAATATCCGAACGTAAGTAAATTAAAAAACACACAACTAATTGGTAAAACTGACCTTGCTTACACTTATATCGGATTTAAGTTCGGACATATGGACAAAGCAAAGAATGAAGCTGTAATGGATAACGATAAGTTCAAAGACGTTCGTTTACGTCAAGCGATGGCACATGCAATTGATAGAGAAAAATTAGGAGAGAAAGTATATCACGGACTTCGCGTTCCAGCTAACTCTCCAATTCCACCATCTATGCCAAAGTACCATAATAATGATGTTGGTGCGTATAATTTCGATGTAAATAAAGCGAAAAAACTATTAGATGAAGCTGGGTATAAAGATAAAAATGGTGATGGATTCCGTGAAGATCCAAAAGGTAATGAATTGAAGATTAACTTCTTAACTAGTAGTGGTAGTGAAACAAGTGAACCGCTGGCTAAATTCTACATTCAATCTTGGAAAGATATCGGCTTAAAAGTAGAACTTGTTGATGGACGCTTACACGAATTTAATGCTATGCGTGACATGATTAAAAAAGATGATCCGAAGGTTGATATTTTTGCCGGTGCTTGGAACACTGGCTCTGACCCTGACCTTTCTGGCCTATGGGGCAAAAATGCCGGATTCAACTATCAACGCTGGGTAAATGATGAAAATACGAAGTTATTAGAAGCAGGATTATCAGAAAAAGCTACTGATGAAAAATATCGTAAAGAAGTATACGATAAATGGCAAAAATTAATTCATGACGAAGCACCGATGATTCCAATTCATTACACATTTGATTTAACAGGTGTTAATAAGCGCGTAAAAAATTATGATGTCAACACTGAAGTGAATCAAATAACTTCACATTGGAAAGACGTTACTGTAACAAGTGAGAAGCCAGAAGTAGAAAAATAAACATAAAAATAGCTCTTAGCATTTACATACATGCTAAGAGCTATTTTTTATTTTCATTGCTTTTCCTACTAATGATAACAACCAATTCCTTCCCTACTCTAATATTAAAAGATTTGATGAAATACCTTTATTAAAACAGCTAACGTAACAGATCCAGCAAATCCCCCTAAACAAATTAAGCTTACCCCTTGACTATATGACAAATTTTGAAATGATTTCATTACTTCCATCCTCCCTATCTCCCCTTTGATACTTTTATTTTACCAATGGGAAAAATTTCATAACATCGATTTCTCTAACAACTAACTTACAAATTTGTAAGTTAACATCTTTTCAACTTATATATCTAGTATTTCCACAACTGAGAGTTATTTATACATAAAAAAGACCTCAGCTATACTAAGGTCTTTAGTTACATTTTATTTTATAATCATCACCGGACATTTCACTCGTTTTGCTATTTTATGACTTACACTACCAAGTACCATTTCTTGCAGTGTATTTAATCCTCTGCTTCCCGCTATAACAAGATCTATATCTCCTGTATTTACATATTGAACAATTGTATCTCCAGGATCACCATGTAATATCGTAATTGTATAAGATATGTTCTCTTTCTTTAATAAAACTTCAATCTCTTTTAACTTATCTTTTCGACTAGCCGATATTGTTTCTAAATCTGTTTGACCTTGTATAATATCTGATTTTGCCGTTCTATTATCTACTACGTACACAACTTCAACATTTGTTTCTTCGCTAAATTTCGCAATATATGTTGCATGTTCCGCTGCTCGAAGTGCATGTTCAGAACCGTCACATGCTAATATAATTTGTTTGTACATATGCTGAATCCCCTTTTCGTTATCCTACTCGTATTATATAATAAAGCCCCCTAAAAAGGAGGCTTTTAACTAGCAATTCTTTTATTATAAGTAGCTAAATTTGCAACAAGTTTTGAGCTACGTTCATTTAATCCTGTTATACTTACTTTCACACCACTTTGCTCATACTTTATGATAACTTTATCAATTGATGCCACCGCTGAATCATCCCATACGTGCGCATGAGTAAAATTCATTTCAATTTCTTTTACATCTTCATTAAATGAAAAATTATTTATGAAATCGGCTGTGGATGCAAAGAAAAGTTGACCGTGAATTTCGTATATTTTCTTATTTTCAATATATAAATGTTTCACGTGAATCTTTGCCATATTGAATGCAAATAACACCGCACTAATTACTGTTCCGATAATTACACCTACTGCTAAGTTATGTGTAATTAGGACAATCACAACTGTTACGATCATAACAAATGCGTTTCCTTTTGGTACTTTATGAATCGTTGTTACAGAGTTCCAATCAAACGTTCCGATTGAAATCATAATCATAACCGCAACTAAAGCTGCCATCGGAATATGAACGACATAATCTCCTAAAACGAATAGTAATACGATTAAAAATCCGCCCGCTACAAATGTTGATAGGCGACCTCGTCCACCTGATTTAATATTAATAACAGATTGACCGATCATTGCACATCCTGCCATTCCTCCGAAAAATCCAGCAACGATGTTTGCGATCCCTTGTCCGCGTGCCTCTTTATGCTTATTACTTTCTGTATGCGTCATATCATCTAAAACTGAAGCTGTTAATAAAGACTCTAGTAAACCAATGATTGCAAGCATAACTGCATAAGGTAAAATAATCCCTAATGTTTCTAATGTAAATGGCACATCAGGAATACTAAAGAACGGTAATTCTTTCGGCAGGCTTCCCATATCCCCTACTGTTTTCAACTGTAATCCGCTCATAAGTGCAATGCTCGTCACAATAATAATTGAAATAAGCGTAGAAGGTACAACCGTTGTAATACGTGGAAATAAATATATAATTGCAAGTCCTAATACAACGAGTGCATACATTTGCCAAGTTGCATTTTTAAAATGCGGTAATTGCGCTGTAAAAACTAAAATTCCAAGTGAATTTAAAAAACCACTCATAACAGATTTCGGAACAAACTTCATAAATGAGCTCAGTTTGAACACGCCAAAAATAATTTGGACGATACCTGTTAATATTGTTGTAGCAAATAAATATTGCAAACCATGATCTTTAACGAGCGTTACCATTAATAATGCCATTGCACCTGTTGCAGCTGAAATCATTCCAGTTCTTCCGCCAACAAATGAAATGGTAACCGCAATACAAAAGGCTGCGTATAGTCCAACTGTCGGATCTACGCCTGCAATAACAGAGAAGGCTATCGCTTCAGGGATTAATGCTAAAGCAACGACAATCCCTGATAACACGTCCCCTCTCACATTAGAAAACCAGTCATTTTTTATCGTTTGAAACAAAATACCACTCCTCTACTCCTTTATAATTTGATTTTCTCCATAAGAAAATCTAGCCGACTGCACGAAAGCTATTATATAACGAGTAGAAGATTTTTTACTATGTAAAAGTTTCCTAAAGAAAAAGACGCTACCTTAGTAGCGTCTTTTCTCATTTCATTAATGTCCACCGTGTCCTTGACCACTTTCCTGAACAATTTCTAACCTCTCATCTAGTATTCCTTGTGTTTCAAATGAAATATCACTCGTACTTCCTAATAAGAAGCCATGATTATATGGTCCAAGTGTTGGATCATCTTTAAACTTCGGCTGAATGCTTGCAAGGAAGTCATACACTGGTTGTGAAGCTTTACCTTCTTCTAATAATACAACAGGTGCGTGTTTACCCATATGTGAAAAAGGTGCCCCAGCAACTGCTAAATCTGGTGTTTTGCTTGAAACAAATGATAAACCGTGACCAGGTTTTGTGAATCCCCAGCCAAATTTTGTTTTTTCATCTTTAAATTTAGCGAACGCAATCGAGTTTTCTGTAGGGGTCTCTCCACTAATACGCGTTACTTTCCCGTATTTGCTTAACTCCTTTTCTACTTCTTTTGAAACAATTTTTTCTGGCCCTAATATATATATATTTGCTTTATCTTTTCTCATCTTTAATGCCTCTATTGTCGCTTCTGGCACTTTATTCTTTTCTGTATAGAGTAGTGGTTCCGGCATATGAGAAATCCAATTTACAGCGGGTGTTGTATATAAACGTCCTTCTTCTGCAGATGAACCGATAATAACACTATTTGGGTAGCTTCCTGTTATATCGGCATACTCCTTATCAACATCTTTCGCAAATATAGCTGGGTCCGTTTCTTTTATTTGTTTTACTTTATAACCTTTTAATTGTTCAAGCGCGCTAGTACCTACATCCCCCATCACCATAATTTGTGTTCCATCTTTCGTTCCGATTGGATTTAATCGTTTTATTTCTTTTAACGTCATTTCCGGTATCTTTTCTTTTTCTATAAATAAAATCGGCCCGTTATTCGGATGATGAATAAGGTCTGCACTCGCAATACCTAATTGCCACTCGCTTGCTGGTACTAAAATAACAGCACCCGGCTGGTTCTCTTTATGGGTTGCTGGCCATATCGTTTGCGAAGTTAACACTGCCATTTGCAGGGGATCATTTGTATTTAACCTCGTCACATTTTTTAAACTTGTCGTTAATAAATCATACGATGCCCCTTGGTTCATTTCTTTTGGCGCCGTTACCTCCTGATTCATTTTCATTTCCTTTTGCTCTGTTTTTTTCTCTTTTGTAGATTCATGGTTTTTATGGTCTGTATTCGTTTGTCCGCATGCAGCAAGACCAACTGCTGTAATTATTGTTATCCCAAAAATTCGGGTCATTTTTTTCATTATACCGCCTCCGTATTAATCATTTTTGAGCCAATATGATTACCTAAAATGTAATTTCAACTCCACAATAACAAGCAATTCTGAAGAAATTATGCAGACACATCATAATCTGCACCATTTCTTCATGATTTTGCATTACACTTTAAGTAACGATTATAAATATGGAGGGCTCTCTATGATTGATATACTGCTCGTAGACGATGAACCGAGAATGCTTGAATTATTAACGCTTTATCTTACCCCAATTGGATATAACTGCGTATGTGCGACTTCAGGAGAAGAAGCTATTTTACATATAGAAAATCGAAACTTTAAATTTGTTTTACTCGATATTATGATGCCAAAGATGGACGGATGGGAAACGTGCAAAAAAATCCGATCTTTTAGTAACATTCCTATTATTATGGTTACAGCTCGTGATCAAACAGTAGATGTCGTTCAAGGATTAAAACTTGGAGCCGATGATTATGTAACGAAACCTTTCCATGAAGAAGAACTTTTCGCAAGAATTGAAGCCGTTTTAAGACGTACAAATGAACATAAACAAATCCAATATCACGGTATTGTATGGGATGAAACAAAACACTTCGTTTCTGTCCATAATGAAGAACTCCTTCTCACACCAATTGAATTTTCTTTACTCGGATTATTTTTACGCCATGTGAACTACGTATTAAGCCGTGATCAGCTCATCGAACGAATTTGGGGGTTAAACACAAATACAGAAGATCGCACAGTCGATTCACATATTCGTAATTTACGTGATAAATTGCGAAAAGTAAATTTCCCTATTGATCACCATTTAAAAACTGTTTACGGAGTCGGATATCGATGGGTTGATACTCTAGATTAAGGAGCAAAGCAATGAAGCGAATTTCTATTCAGCTCGGATTTTATTTTTTGATTGTTACACTTTTAATCGAAAGTGTTCTATTTGTCTCGCTTTATTATAGCCTTGTCAACAATAGAGTAAATGAAGAAATGACAGCTTTATTAAAGCGCGGAAATAGTCACAGAGATGTCCTTGAAAAGTATTTTGATAAGCAAACAATCTCCCATGTTGCACTAATGGAATCCGAAGCCGAAACTACTGTTGTTATTACAAATGCAAATAAGGAGGTACTAGCTAAATCCAATGAAATAAATACTACTATAAAAAAGCATATTGAAAAGATGCAAACACGGACAGATCATGACGGAGCAATTATAGAGAATCATTGGAAAACATCTAATTATATATGTACAGTTAGCCCCATTGTAGTGGCTGGAAAAACGGAAGGATACGTATATATGTTTCTCGGGACGGAATCAATCGAGGAAATGGTTAACGGGCTAACAAGACAATTCATTATTGCCGGAGTCATTACGTTTCTACTAACAGCCATCACCATCTTTCTATTATCACGTTTGTTAACAAAACCATTGTTACACATGAAACATGCAACTGAAAAAATGAGTAAAGGCGATTTGTCCGTTTCGTTAACAACTACTCGAAATGATGAAATTGGTGAACTAGCATCATCTATTCAAACGCTCGCAAATGATTTACATTATATGAAAACAGAGCGAAGTGAATTCCTAGCAAGTGTTGCTCACGAATTACGAACACCGTTAACATACGTAAGAGGTTATGCTGACATTGCTTTAAAAGAAAGCACCTCTCCTGAACAACGTTTACGATATTTATCGATTATAAAAGATGAGTCTGATTACATTACAAACTTAGTTCAAGATTTATTTTCACTTGCACAAATGGAACAACATAACTTTTCTATTCAAGTAAAGGAAGTGCATTTACACACCTTCCTTACTCGCATAGCTGAAAAAGTAAACGCCATGTATAAAGAAAGATACATTAAAGTTTCTTTCTCTTGTTCTCCTACACTGCTAGTAAACTTAGATGAACAGCGATTTGAACAAGTTATAGTAAACATTTTAAATAACGCTTATAGACATTCAAAAGAACATTCTCATATAAACATTTCTATTACAGAAGAACATAAACGTATCTCCATTACAATTGAAGATGAAGGCGAAGGTATCCCGCCTGAAGACCTCCCTCACATTTTCGACCGCTTTTATCGTGTTGATAAAGCTAGATCACGAGCTACAGGTGGAACTGGTTTAGGACTATCTATCGTGAAGGAAATTGTAGAGCTACACGGCGGAAATATTACAGTAACGAGTGAAGTCAATCACGGGTCTTGCTTTATAATTTCATTACCATCTATAAAGAAACACGACTATCATCAGTAGTCGTGTTTCTTTATCATCTTACTTTATAATATAAATTTACAAATTGCCCAAAACGTTTCGTATCCGTTAAAGTTAAATTAATTTCTGGATTCTTTTCTTTAAATAATGGAACACCCGAGCCTAATATATGCGGTGTAATCGTAACAATATATTCATCAATTAGATTATTTTTAAAGAATTCTCTCAGTAGCTCTCCTCCACCAACCATCCATATTTTAGATCCTTCTTGTACTTTTAACCTTTTTGTAAACTCCACTACATCTTCATTTACAAACTCTACATGTCCGTTCGTGCCTTTTTCTGAATTAGAAAACACATAACATTTTTTATCTAAATACGGGAATGTCTCTGTATGCTCTACTACATAATCGTACGTTCTCTTTCCCATTATTATTGTATCAATTGTTTCATACATTTCTGTATAACCGTTATCTCCCTCTCCTTCCGTTTCCATTAACCACTCTAAATCATCATTTTCTTTCGCAATATACCCATCTAAGCTCGCCGCTATAAATAAAACTATTTCACGTGACATATCTTTTCCTCCTTGCATCTCATCTTGATAACATATGATGTAAACAATATACTAACAATAAAACATGACAATTTATGTCATGTTAAAAAGAAAAAAGGTGATACATTTGTCAAAAGCTAAACGCTTATTAGATATTCTTATATTTGCTTCTGCAAAAAAAGCATTTACAGCTCAAGAAATAGCCGATGAATTTAATATTTCCGTTCGTACTGTCCATAGATATATTTTAGATTTAAGTGATATGGGATTACCCATTTATGCTGAACAAGGTCGTAATGGAGGATATAAAGTATTAACAACTAGGGTCATTCCACCTATCTTATTTACGGAAGAAGAAGCAGTCTCCATCTTTTTTGCCTTTCAATCTTTAAGCTACTACAGAGACTTGCCTTTTAATACAGAAATCAATTCTGTCACTCATAAACTATATAGCTCTCTACAACATGAGGCGAAAGTGAAAGTTGATAAAATACGTTCTTATATCGCCTTTTGGAATCCGAAGAGAACAATTGAGACCCCACTTTTAAACGAAGTGTTAACAGCGGCTATTGAAAATAAAAATTTACACTTTCAATACGAATCTAAATCAGGGATAAAAACAAAACATGTTCATCCGATTGGTGTATATGCTCACGACGGGTTATGGTACTTACCGTCCTATGACTTCGGTAGAAAAAAAGTATTACTGTATCGCGTTGATCGTATTCTCTCAATATTATCGATGGAAGAAAATACAGATACATTCATGAATTTAGAAGAGTGGTTTGCCTCTAACTCTAACGTAGTACACAATCCTACTCAGTTACATGTTTTACTGACAACAGAAGGCGTACGCCAATGTAAAAGCGTTCCTTATCTTGAGGAATTCGTTATAGTAAACGAGGATGGGACAGGATATATAAATTCAACAATTGATAAAGGTGAGATTAACTTTATTACTCCTTTATTTTATAGACTTGGAAAAGATGCAAAAGTTTTAGAACCGAAAGAATTGACAGATGGTTTACGTATACGTGCGAAAGAAATTTTACATATGTATGAAGACGAAAAAAGCTGCTAAATATAAGCAGCTTTTTTCTTCGATTTGTTTCTATTATTTTGATTGTTGACGAATATCGAACCACCAACGATTTTTCTCATTCATATTCTCAGTGCCACTAGACCCACTGTAACGGAAAGCATCAAGGAAGATTGAATCTATCTTATCCTCATCTACAAAATAACCTAAGTTAACCTTCACCGTTTGTCCTGGTCGGATACTGCCAATATTGTAAAAGCTTTTTCCATCTCCGTGAGGCTCTAAATAATCAACTTCGCCTGTCATAATATTTTTTTCTGCAATTCCATCTCTTTCAGCGTAATTCCATACATTCCCCTTACTTTTAAGCACTTGTATGGATGGATGCATATAGATTTCTTCTGTCGCCTGTTTACCTATATTTTTCACTGTTGTTGTTAGGTAGACAAATTTAGGATGAATTAATTTTGATTCTACTAATTGATCAATTGAATCTTTACCATTTCCAATTTTATATTTGTCCCGTCTATATGGTATTAATTGTCCCCCTTGATCCAAAGCCTGATTCCTGCTTAGTATTCCTAAGCCAAGTTCATAAAAGTTCTCTTGTTTAAAATCTTTGATTGAATCAAAAACTTCAACCTTTTCTATCACATATTCAATTTTGCTGTTATCCATGATAATCGTTACTGGAACCTTTTGTCCTATATGAAATAGTCGTTTACTATCTTTTTTCAAAGGAATCACCTTAGTTTTTTTAGGCTTACTTTCTTCGCTAAAATACTTTTTATCATAATCTGTTATATGTGATGCCTTTTCTTTTGACGTAGGCTCAAGTGAGATGTTCCCTAACACATCCACCATTTGTTCTTCATTTATATCGTTTCCAATATAACTTTGTAACATGATCCCTTCTTCCTCAAAGAATAGAAAAACTACCCTGTCCATCATTAAATCTTTTTTACCAGTTTCTCTATGGACAATTACTGCCTTCTTACCATTTATCTCTTTTTCTTCATAACTTTTCGAGTACAGAGTTGGAAAATCTGAATTCCCCCCTACTCTCCAAAGAACGAATGAAAAGCCTCCATTTGCATAGTTATCTTTAAATGAATATTTCATAGCAGTGTCATCAATTGCTTCCATATTTTCTGGCAATTTACCAACCTTCAACTTATACCACTGATCACTCTTTTTCGAATCCTTATTTGTTAAGGAAACATTTACTTCATAATTTTGTTTTTGAACAATCATATTATAGACTTTTACTGCACCAAAAACGGTTGTCGGCATACCAATCAATAAGCAGGCAGCAGCGATTAACATACGATTTCTTTTACTCTTTTTCTGTTGTCGCTCGCCCTTCAGCTTCATTTCCTCCATAAACAGTTTCTTTTTGCGCGTATATGTATGTGAAAATTCATGTTGTTCTTCGGATTTATCAAAATCATCTAAAGCAATTTTTTCAGCAAGTTCATATATTTCTTTGGAGTTCTTTGAATTCGTCATGTTGTATACCTCCTATCATATTTTGGACTCGTTTTCGAGCGCGTTCAAACTGCTTGCGGACATTAGCCTCCGTAATCCCCATTACACTTGAAATTTCTTGATACGTTAAGTTATAGAAGACTTTGTACTTAAACACCTGTCTGTTAGATTCATTTAACTCTTTTAGCAATGTATCAATTTGAACCTCAGACATTTTACGTTTTTCCCACTCTTCAATATTTTCATCTACTGCTTCTATTGATTCTCTTTCATATTCTTCTAAAAATGTTTCATGTCGTTTATTTTTCCGGTAACTATCAATCGCCTTGTTTTTCGCGATCCTCAAAATATAGCGTTTAAGCTCTTCAGTGCTCAAGCTATGGAGCTTTTCCAAGTTCTTATAAAGAGTAATAAACGTCTCTTGAACCGCATCTTCAGCCTGTTGAATATTATTTAAAATAGAATAAGCTACATAATAAATTTTTTGTTCATACAACTCATATAGCTCTTCCATCTTTTCATAATCTTTGTTTGTAACTTTCATATAATTCCTCCTCTCACTCTATATAACGAATGAGCACTGTAACTTTGTGACACTGCAAAATCTTTTTATAGATAAAATTTAATAATAGAATAAACAAAAGCCCAATTTCTCTATTGTAACTGAGAAATTGGGCTTTTTAATATTAGAATTTTCCTGACTGTATCTCTAAGAAAAATTCTTTTACACCTTTTCAATATACAGTATTTGCTCTATCGCTTCTTTTAACAAATTCTTTGTCTCTTCAAAGTTATGATTCTTCTTTTCCTCCGGTTGCACCGTATAAAACTCAGCAAACGAACGCTCTTTATATCTTGGTACGACATGCATATGGTAATGTGTTAACTCGTTAAATACTCCACCATTTTGACAAACTGTAATTCCATCTGGTTTATATAATGCCTTAATCGCTTTTGCAATCAGCTTAGAAGCATCCATAATTGATCTTGCTACAACGTCATCTAATTCGTCTACTTCTACAACATGCTGCTTTGGCACAATTAAAGTATGTCCTGGGTAGAAAGGCGCATGATCTAAAAAGCAAGTTACATAATCATCTTCATATACTTTATATATTTTTTTCTCTTCGTTTGCTAATTTACAACCTAAACAGTCCACTACACTTTCCCCTCTTTCTAAAAACATAAAAACGTGAGAATACGGCTCTCACGTTTTTATGTTTCATTTTATTAGTTCAATTGTTTCCGTAACCTTTATACTATCTTTTACAGATTGAACAATCGTACAATTTTTCACTGCGAGCTGCAATGCTTTGTCCAACTGCTCTTCTGTAATGTTTTCCGCTTTAATTTTATAGTGCAAATGAACACTTTCAACTGGTTTGGATAAAGCTTCACTTCTACCAATTTCAGTTTCGATCGTAAACGTATCGTATGGAATACGTTTCTTTTCTAAAATTGTTCGAAAGACAATTGCACTACATCCTGCGATAGAAGAAACGAGTAATTGTAACGGTGAATACCCGTTTTCTTTTCCAATCGCTAATTGAGCGTACGATAAATCTGCCTTTATATCATCGTGTTTGATTGTTAGTTTCATTTGTTTTGTCCATCTCCACTTTCATCGGTTTCTGCTGTTTCTTACTCATATAATAATAATAATATATATAGCAGAAAATGATAAATGGAATACCGCAGTATAAAGCCATTCTTTGTTCAGGAATAAACGCTAAACTAATAACAACGATGCTATTTGTAATTAAAGCTAAAATTGGAACAATCGGATATAGTGGTGTTCTATACTTTAAGTCCTCTAACTTTCCTCCGCCTTTTATATACTGACTTCTAAAGCGAAGTTGCGATAGAGCAATAATGATCCAACTTGAAACAGCCGATAAACCAGCTATCGATAATAAGTACATGTATACTGTATCTTCTGCAAGGAAACTTGTGAATAGAGATAATCCAGCTACCGCAATCGTTACGACTAGCGCTGTAATTGGAATACCCCGCTTATTTACTTTCTGGAAGGAAGTTGGTGCCATTCCTTCATTTGCAAGTGACCATAGTATACGCGTCGCTGCATATAATCCAGAGTTCGCTACAGATAATAACGCAGTAATAATAACGAAGTTCATAATATCAGCTGCGTATGGAATACCAATTTTATCAAATACGACTACAAATGGGCTTTCAATTACGCCTGCTTCTTTCCAAGAAATTAATCCTACTAAAATCGTCATTGTTAAAATGAAGAATAACATAATGCGCCATACTGTATTACGGATCGCACGTGGAATTGTTTTTTCTGGATTTTCACTTTCTCCCGCTGCAATTCCGATTAACTCTGTTCCTTGGAACGAGAAGTTAACTGTAATCATTGTAAGTAATACGGCAGCTAGTCCATTCGGGAAAAGTCCACCATCGCTTACAAAGTTAGAGAAAAGAGGTGCTGCTTCTTTTCCGTCATATGATATAAATCCTAATAATGCACTACCACCAAGAACAACAAATGCAAGGATTGTAATTACTTTAATACTAGAAAACCAAAATTCTAATTCAGCGTAGCTTTTCGCTGAGATAGCATTTGACGCATATAGAATAACGCCGAATACAAGGCACCATACCCAAACATCAACATTTGGAAACCATCTTTTCATCATTAAACCGATTGACGTTAATTCTAGTCCTACTGTTACTGCCCAGCCAAGCCAGTATAGCCAGCCGATCATAAAGCCCGTTCCTGGTCCAATAAACTTCGTCGCATACTTTTGGAAAGAACCTGAAACTGGCATTGCTACCGTTAACTCTCCAAGACAAAGCATTGTTAAATACATAATAAATCCGCCTACTAAATATGAAAGGATGGCCCCCCCTGGTCCAGCCTGATTAATAGTGTAACCTGAACCTAAGAAAAAACCAGTTCCGATTACACCACCAAGTGCGATCATAAATAAATGTCTACTCTTCATCGTACGATGTAATTTCTCATTCGTTGGTTGCTGCATCTAAATCCTCCCCCTACCATACCCCTATGTCTTGTTAAAATTTTCTGATAATAAAAATATACACGAAAGCGATTACATTTTCTATATAAAATTAAAACTTTTCTGATAAAATAATATAAAAAATCTAATTATTGCAAGATTTAGATTCTATTTAGAGGAAAATAAGGATAAACAAGGAAAAAACCCTTACATATATTGTAAGAGTCAACGAAGTTCTAACCTTCTCGATAAAATTGATAAACTATAATTTACGATAAAATACATACAAGCTACTACTATAAACGTTGGAATCATATAATTTACATTCTGCCCGCTAATAATTTGAGCATTATGCATAAGCTCTGGGAGTGATATAACAACCGCTAGCGACGTATCCTTCAGCAATGAAATAAACTGACTGACAAGCGGCGGGACCATTCTCCTTAATGCTTGTGGCAAAATAATATGCCACAGCGCTTGCACATACGTTAATCCTGAAGATCTTGCGGCCTCAATCTGTCCTTTTTCAATAGATAACAGACCACTTCGAACAATTTCAGATATCATTGCTGCCTCAAATATTGTTAAAGCAACAATTGCAGCTGTTATAATTTCTAATTTCAAGCCTGCTTCTGGAAGTGCAAAATACGTGAAAAATATAATTAACAGTAGTGGTAAGTTTCGAATCACTTCAACGATAATTCCTAATATTTGTGAGACGACAGGTATTTTCGTGTAGCGCAATATTCCTATTACACTACCGATAATAAAGCTAAGTACAATTGCTACGAGCGCTACCTCTAACGTTATAAGTAATCCTTTTAATAAAAATAGAATATGATCCCCTGTAATTGCCCCCTTAAAATCCATTTACACCGCCTCCTTTGCCAAGCGTTTTTCTAAATAACGCACTAGCATACTGAGCGGAATTGTTAATATTAAATAAAACATCCCGACAAATATATAAACATCAAACGTAACAAACGTCTTCGTTGAAATTAAATCTCCTTGATACATTAAATCAGTACCAGCGATAATTCCGAGTATGGAAGAGTTTTTTACTAAATTGAGAAATTGATTTCCTAGAGGAGGAATTACGATTTTCATCGCTTGAGGTAAGACAACATAATACATCGCCTGTACATACGTTAACCCTGAAGACCTTGCTGCTTCCATCTGACCTTTCGCGACTGATAGAATACCAGCGCGAATGACTTCCGCAATAAAAGCTGCCGTATATACCGTAAGCGTAACTGTTCCTGCTACAAAACCATTTAAAGTAATTCCTATTACAGGTAAAGCAAAATAAAATATAAATGCAATTAATACGAGTGGAATATTTCTTACAAACTCTACAAAAGCTGATCCTACCCAATTTAAAATACGAATCGGTGCAATACGCATTACCGCCAAAATTACTCCTAAAATAAAGCTTCCTATTAATGCAATTACACTAGACATAACTGTATACTTAAAGCCTTCTAAATACATATCAATGTTATTCGTTAGTATAGAAAAATCAGGCACATATTCTCCCCTCTTTCTTTACAAGAAGAGGATGAGCATCCCTCATCCTCTCACTCTTATTATTTATTCCAATTAGTGTCACTTTATTTTTCTTGTTTTTGACCGATCCATTTTTCATATAATTTATCGTATTCTCCATTAGCTTTCATATCTTTTAATAAACTATTAATCTCTTTTGTTAAATCCTCTGCACCCTTCTGCACTGCAATTCCGTACGGTTCATCCGTAAAAATTTTCCCTACAACTTCATAATTAGAATCTTGTTTTGCCATTCCGTAAAGAATTGCATTATCTGTCGTTAAAACATCACCTTTCCCCGCTTTTAACGCTGTAAATGCCTCACTATAATTTTCAAATTCTAATACAGTCGCTTCTGGTGACTTTTGACGAATGTTATTTGTAGATGTTGAGCCTTTTACAGCTAATACTTTCACACCTTGTTTTATATCATCAATACTCTTAATATTGCTTCCTTTTTTCACAAGTAACGATTGCCCTGCTTTAAAATATACATCTGAAAAATCAACTTCTTTTTTACGTTCTTCCGTAATTGTCATTGTTGCGATAATTGCATCAATATCACCATTTTTCAGTAGTGGAATACGTGTTTTAGATGTTACTTCTTTCAACTCTAGTTTCTTTTCGTCCCCAAGAATTTTTTTCGCAAGTGCCTTCGCGATATCAACATCGAATCCTTCTACTTGCCCTGTTGAAGGATTTTTTAATCCAAATAAATTCGTATCATTCTTCACCCCAACTACTAATTTCCCTCGTTTCTTAATTTGCTCAACAGCCCCGCCTTGCTTCGTATTTGTTTCCTTTGCCTCATCTTTTTTACTTCCGCATCCAGCAACAACAAGCACGAATAAACATGAAAATACGATTAAAGTAAATAACTTTTTCATTTTAAGCATGAAATTCCTCCTCTAATGATTTAGCACCCGACTTAAAAATAAACGAGCTCTTTCTTGTTCAGGATTTGCAAAAAATTGTGCCGGTGTTGTATCTTCAATAATTTGACCATCATCCATAAATAAAATCCGATCTGCTACTTCTCGTGCAAATCCCATTTCATGCGTGACAACGACCATTGTCATCCCTTCTTTAGCTAGCGTTTTCATAACATCAAGTACTTCCCCGATCATCTCCGGATCAAGAGCAGACGTAGGCTCATCGAACAGCATAATTTCCGGTTGCATCGCAAGTCCTCTAGCAATTGCTACCCTTTGCTGTTGTCCTCCGGATAATTGATGCGGATATACATTAGCCTTCTCCGGGATTCCTACTTTCTCTAAATAAAACATTGCTGTTTTTTCTGCTTCTTCTTTGGAAACTTTATTTACTTTAATCGGTGCTAGTGTAATATTTTGCAGAACTGTTTTATGTGGGTATAAATAAAAATGTTGAAAGACCATCCCAATATTTCGCCGCAATTCATTCATGTCCGTTTTTTTATTGTGTACCTCTGTATTTTGTACAATTAATTCTCCATCTGTAATTGCCTCTAATTGATTTATACATCGAAGTAATGTACTTTTTCCTGATCCTGAAGGCCCAACAACTACTACCACTTCGCCTTTTTTCACTTGCACATTAATATTTTTCAAAACTTGAAAGTTACCATAATATTTATTTACATTACGAAACTCTATCAACATACTCCCCCCTTCCCCTAACAACGCATGTACATTCTTTTTATATTCAAAAATAGGCAAAAAAATAACTTTCAACTTCAATTTGTCCATAAAAAAAGAGCAAAGATCGCTCCCTTTGCTCCTTCATTTCTATCCTATTAAGATACTTCTTCTTTCTTATCTTTCCCGTACTCATGCTCCCAGAAATCAGCATTTTTAATTCCTAATGGCCCTGGATCGAATACTGGATCTTTTCCTTCTTTTTTCTGTTTTTCATAATCCTTTAATGCGACTAATGCAGGTTTTTGTAATAGTAAAATCGCAATAATATTTACCCATGCCATAATTCCTACCCCAATGTCGCCTAAAGCCCAAGCCGTTGCTGCTGTTTTTATACAGCCATAGAATACTGCTCCTAAAAATACAAACTTTAGTATCATGGACAGCCAAGGACGATCCTTATCACGATTTAAGTACGCTATATTCGTTTCTGCAATGTAGTAATACGCCATAATTGTTGTAAACGCGAAGAATAATAGCGAGATTGCAACGAAACCGTTTCCAAATCCAGGGAAAACAGATTCTACCGCTGCCTGTGTATATCCTGGTCCTGGCTGAGCACCATTTAATTTATTAACGATAAAGTTTTTTCCGCTTGCATCAAATACGTTATACATGCCTGTAATAATCATCATAAATGCTGTTGCTGAACAAACAAATAATGTATCAATGTAAACGGAAAATGCTTGCACTAAACCTTGTTTAGCTGGATGTGATACTTCAGCTGCTGCTGCTGCATGTGGCCCAGTTCCTTGCCCTGCTTCATTAGAATAAATACCACGTTTTACTCCCCAAGAAATTGCTAAACCGATAATACCACCAAATGCAGCTTCTAATGCAAATGCACTTCTTATAATTAACATAAATGCTTCTGGCAATTTTTCAATATTCATAGCAACAATGACGCAAGCTACTAAAATATAGCCTATTGCCATAAACGGTACGACAACTTGCGCTACGTTAACAATCCGCTTTACTCCACCGAAAATGATAAGAGCTAATACGACAACTAATATAGCCCCTGATACGGTAGTATTAATACCAAAAGCTGTTTCTAAACTTACAGCAATACTATTTGCTTGTACACCTGGTAATAAAAGTCCTGTTGCAAGAATTGTCGCTGCAACGAATACTAAAGCATACCATTTAACTCCTAGACCTTTTTCGATGTAGTAAGCAGGCCCACCACGAAACTGCCCTTGATGTTTCGTCTTATATATTTGCGCGAGTGTTGATTCTACATAAGCTGATCCTGCCCCTAAAAAGGCTACTGCCCACATCCAAAATACAGCTCCTGGTCCACCGAATGCAACCGCTGTTGCTACTCCAGCAATATTTCCTGTTCCAACGCGTCCTGATAATGAAAGTGCTAACGCTTGGAATGAAGAAACACCAGCTTCTGATTTTTCTCCTTGAAATGTCAGCTTCACCATTTCTCCTACGTGCCTTACTTGTAAAAACTTCGTTCGAATGGAAAAATATAAACCTACTCCTAAACATAAATAAACAAGTGCTGGACTCCAAACAATATTATTTAACCAATTTACGAAAGCTTCCAACATTCCCCCTCCTTCTTTATAAAGAATATTCAGAATATATATAAAATTATAAGTGTATACCGAATCCAGGACAATATTATTTTAATAAAGTAAACATATTTTTGTATAAAAAAACAAAGTATATATTTGTTTTATATACTTTGTTTTGAACTAAATGTATTATATATTCACAATTGCTTCTCTTTTAATAATTCTTTCGTATAGCTCTTCTGATAATTTCAAGAAGTTATCAGGCATATCTTTCCCTTTAAACTTCTTCTGAAGCGTTCCATATAAACCTATATCACGTAAACGTAAAAATAGTGGTATCGATTCATACCAACTATCCGCCAGCCTGTGCTCATACTCATATCCTTTTCGTAACACTTGTAACTGTTTACGAGCAAAATCTGTCTTCTCTTCTGCTGTCCACAGTGTAAATAGAACAGAGTAGTATAGAACCATCGCTAAATCATGTATAAAGTAATTATAAGCTGCATCGTCAAAATCAAAGATTGTAAGCTCTTTTCCATCATAATGGAAATTACCTTGATGGATATCACCGTGCATAAGACCGAACGTTTCTCTTTCAACTGGAAGAGCCTTAATTTCATCCATTAATACCGCTGCAATCTCTTTCACTTGACCATCTTCTAATTCATTAACAATTCCACTTTCGTCTTCTTCCCACGTTTCACGGTAGTCTGTTTTAGGATAATCCATTGTAAGGCGATGCAGTTGCCCAATCGCTTTTCCCCACGCTTCAAAATAAGCATCTCCCCAATAAGGCGATTCTGCTCCTTTTACTGGCTCACCTTTTGCATATGTAAATAAAGAAGCGAAAAAGAAAGTCCCATCCTCTGCTACGATTTCTTCTACGAGATTTCGAGACGTTGAATAAAGAGGTCCTGCTACCTTTGCCCCATTCTCCGCAACATATCGTAAAAAATCTAGTTCAGCCTCTACCTCTTGTTTAGAACGATGAGAAGAATGTGTTAAACGTAATACGTAATCTTCATCATTATCACCCTTCGCCTTAAAAATATAATTCTCAAAATCTCCAAGTGGCTTTTCTTCTACTGTTACATGAAACAAATTCGCTGCTCTTTTTAAAATCTCTTTCGTAAAAACACGTTCTACAGCTATTTCCATATATATCCCTCCTATATATCTTCTTAATTCGACACAAATGTTAGAAGTACTGCTATGAAATTGAATAATGCACAAAAGACAATGTAACGTAACCTTCAATCCTCTTTTTTTTAAAATAATTCAAGCATAAATTTCTCACAAACAACAAAAATTAACAGAAACAATTGCACTTTAAGAGAGGTGGAAATTATGACAGAGCAAAAAGAACAACAAGAGAGTAAAAACCAAAAGCATATGTTTCCATCACTTCCGGAGAACATTAATTACATTGAAAATAAACTTTCTCATTCTGATGATATAAAAAAATTAGATCTCCCTTTTCAAAACGGAAAAGGAACAATCTTATATATCGAATCTTTAGCAGATCCAAATCTAATTCATCAGTTAGTCCTTGAGCCATTATTAACGCGATCAGATTTATCTTTAGATAAAGCTTTTTCTACGTTAAATATGAAAAAAGAAACGAATTTAAATTATGGGATACAACTTTTATTACAAGGTAAATCCTTATATTTTCATGAACACGTCGACAGTTTTTGTATTTTCGAAACAGCCTTATCTTTAAAGAGAGATATAGCAGAGCCTGATAATGAAGGAGTTGTGCGCGGTCCACATACTGGTTTTGTAGAGGATCTAGCAACTAATTTAACCTCTATTCGTAAACTCATTAAGAGTCCAAATTTAGTTGTTAAGTATTTTACACTCGGTGAAGAAATGCACACGAAAGTGGCAATTACTTATATGCAAAATATAGCGAATGACGATTTAGTTATAGAAGTGAAAAGAAGATTGGAAACCATTAAAACGGATGCACTTATGCCACCAGGATACATACAAGAATTTATAGAGGATACGTCTTTCTCCCCATTTCCGCAGCAATTAAATACAGAGCGTCCAGATAGAACTGTTGCTAATTTAATGGAAGGGCGTGTTGCTATTTTATCTGACGGAGATCCAACAGCACTCATCGTACCGGTTACGTTATTCGCTTTTTATCAATCACCAGATGATTATAATAACCGTTGGATTGTCGGTTCTTTCGTCCGAATGATTCGCTTAGTAAGTTTTTTAATTGCCTTTCTCTTACCAGCTTTATATATTGCAACTGTCGCTTTTCATCCTGATGTGTTACCGCTCGAACTTGTGTATACGATTAAAGCTTCATTAGAGAAAGTACCGCTTCCTCCTATTTTTGAAGCTCTCTTAATGGAGTTAATTTTCGAGTTATTACGAGAAGCTGGTATTCGCTTGCCGAGCCGCGTTGGACAAACAATCGGTATTGTAGGTGGTTTAGTAATTGGGGATGCAATTGTAAAAGCTGGACTCGTTTCTTACACAATGATCATCGTTGTAGCTTTAACTGCAATCTCATCTTTTCTCGTTCCATCAAACGATATGAGTTCAGCAGTTCGGATTCTTCGTTTTCCATTAATGCTCCTTGCTGCCATATTCGGATATGTAGGAATATCATTCGGTCTCATTATAACTTTCGTTCACTTATGTCAGCTTCATTCATTTCATACACCATATCTTTCTCCTGTTGCCCCGATGCGGATTAAAGATATGAAAGATTCTTTCATAAGACTACCAATTTGGTCATTTTGGGAAAGACCACATGATCCAAAACCGAAAAAAATGCAGCGCCAACCTGTAACGAGAGAGGATGAGGACGGTGACAAACACGCAAAGTAAAATTTCACTTGTTCAATTTACCTTTTTCGTTATTCAATGCCAAATTGGGGTCGGTATACTATCTCTACCTAACCGGCTTCATCCGATAGCAAAAGGTGGTGGTTGGATTTCTGCGCTCATCGCGGGGCTTGCCATTCAACTTATTATTTTACTTATGTGGCTTTTCTTAAAACGATTTCCTGATGCAGATATGTATAAAAGTGTTTGTATGCTATTTGGTAATAAGTTAGGAAAACTATTGGGCTTTTCTTATGTTTTTTATTTTACCCTTATCGGTATGACGGTTATGTTGAATGCTTGTAACGTCATTAAAGTATGGGTTTTACACGCAACTCCGTGGTCTGCAATTCTCATATTATGTACAGTAGCTTGTTGTTATGTAGCTTATAACACATTTAAAGTCATCGTACGATTTTATGTCATGGCCTCTATTCTCATTATTCCAATGGCCCTTTTAATTGCCCTAGGGCTTTCACGAGCTGATTTCTCTTATATTTTTCCTATTACAGAAGCCGGATGGTGGAATATAATTCAAGCATCCAAGGAAACAATTACAGCCATGTATGGTTTTGAAATTATTCTTATCGCTTTCCCAAAAGTAAATGGGAGTTCTATTGCAAAACTGAAGGCCATTTCTATCGCCAATGGATTTGTAACTCTTTTTTATACTTTTACCGTTTGGATTTGCTTTATCGTATTTAGTCCAAAGCAAATTGAGCTTATTCCAGAGCCAGTTGCTTACTTATTACGCTCCTTGCATATTGGAATTATAGATCGAACGGACCTAATCTTCATCCCAATTTGGATGATAACAGTTGTCGCTTCTATTGCTAGTTATTACTGCGCTGCTTCAATCGGAATTGGACATATATTCAACCTTGCTAATCATAAAAAGGCTGTTCCAATCGTTGGTATTATTGCTTTTAGTGTAGCCTTATTTATAGATACACCTGAAGAATTAAAAGTAATTTCAACTTTCACTGATAAGTTCACCTATATTTTTATAGTTGTCCTTCCTCTTTTATTTCTACTTTATTCTGTGATACGAAATAAGAAAGGAGAACAGTATGTTCAAAAAAAGAGTTAAATTACTTTTAATATTATGTGCTAGTTCCCTCCTTTCTGGCTGTTGGGATCAAGAACCATTAAGGGAGGCAAGTTTAGCTTATAGCGTTGGAGCTGATATTACGGAAGAGAATAAACTCCAGCAAACAATCGAGCTCGTAAAAAGTTCAAGCGGAGAGCAATCTTCATTTGAGAATGAAATATATTCAGCAACCGGGCATAACATAATGGATACAGGCGATGCCCTAAAAAAAAATGTGACTGGGAATATTCGCTATTTTAAATATGGTGTTCAATTACTCGGAACCAAAATTCTAAAAAAGGGTATACTCCCCTATTTAGATGTCAGCTTTCGAGATCCAACAAACCCAACTGCTTTAGTAAAACTTATTGCAGTAGATGGT
Organism: Bacillus sp. AR8-1; assembly: GCF_008042345.1. NCBI lineage: Bacteria > Bacillati > Bacillota > Bacilli > Caryophanales > Bacillaceae > Bacillus > Bacillus sp. AR8-1. The sequence goes on along the minus strand of NZ_QNUB01000006.1, from coordinate 127,154 downwards.
GAAACATCGGAGATACTCGAAAAAAAGAAAATAGGAAATTTACTAATTGGAGATTTTCTAAAGAAAAAAGTGAAAAGCTTAGAAGATATGAGTGTATTTCCAAAAGAAACTTTAGAAACAGCTGCTACAAAAATGTTAGATCCCGGTAAAGACTTTACCCTTCCTTCTATAAAAATAAAAGGAAAAGAAGTAGTTACAAACGGGTTAGCTTTATTTAACAATGATAAATTAACTGGGCATTTACCTTTGAAACAATCTGTTTTATTCGTGTTATTAACCGGAAAAATGGGAACAAGTGCCCGTATAACCCAAAAACTGACTAGTGATGAATCTGAGAAGACATCTGATTATTTAACAATGGAAATTAGTAATCGAAAATTAAAACGCGACTTAAAAATAACAACAGATAAAAAAGGAAATGTTTATGCTCACATTAAGCTCCAATTAAAAGTTATAGCACTTGAATCTCCAAGAGATAATATGTATACAATGGACGATAGAGAAAAACTAAATAAAGAACTTTCTAAACAACTCACGAAAGAAGCGAAAAAAATAACACGAAAACTACAAAAAGCAAATTGTGATGCTTTCGGTATTGGAAGACATCTTATCGCTTATCATCCTAACTTATGGAAGAAAAAAAATTGGAATAAAGATTATGCAAAAGTAAAATTCAAACCTGAAGTAGAAGTAAGCATTTTGTATAGTGGTGTCTTAAAATAAAAAGGTTGTATGCCGCTCGGGCATACAACCTTTTTATTTCGTATATCGATACACAATTGATTCATATGGTCTTAAGTTAAGTTTTGCAATATCCTTGCTGGCATCTTTATAATTCGAAAGTAGTACTTCTTGTTTCATTCCATCTAACTGAACGTGCGCTGGTACTGAATACGTTATTTCTTCTCCATAGAAGTTATTTATAACAAGTAGTACTTCACTTTCTGTAGTACGAGTATATGCCCAAATTTTAGGATCATTTTTATCCAAAATAGCATATTCTCCTTCTGTAATTACATCATACGTTTTTCTAAGCTCTATTAACTTTTTATAATGATAAAATACGGACTCTTTATCTTCTAATGCTTTCTCTACGTTTATTTCTTTAAAATTTTCAGCCGCTGAAATCCAAGGTGTACTTGTTGTAAAACCACTGTTCATCTCTTCATTCCACTGCATCGGAGTGCGAGAGTTGTCACGAGATTTTTGCTTTAAAATCCCTATAATCTCTTCTTTTGATAGCCCTTCTTTTAGCTTTATATCGTATATATTTAACGATTCTACATCACGATATTGCTCGATGGACTCAAATTTAGGATTCGTCATACCGATTTCTTCCCCTTGATAAATATAAGGCGTTCCTTGCAGCATGTGCATGGCTGTCGCTAACATTTTTGCAGATTCGTTTCGGTACTTTCCATCATCACCAAAGCGTGACACGATGCGAGGCTGGTCATGATTACACCAAAATAACGCATTCCATCCTCCGCCCTTTTGCATTTCAATTTGCCAGTTAGACATAATCTCTTTTAATTTAATAAAATCAAACTCTGCTTTCGTCCACTTATCACCATTCGGATAATCTACTTTTAAATGATGGAAACTAAACGTCATGCTTAATTCATTACGCTCAGGATTAGAATATTTAATACAATTATCAATTGTCGTAGATGACATTTCTCCAACTGTAATGACATCTTTTCCTGCAAAAACATTTCGGTTCATCTCTTGTAAATATTCATGAACACGCGGACCATCTGTATAATACTTGCGTCCATCACTTGTCGCAGTACTACCTTCATCGTTTAAAAAGCATTGGTCTTTTGAAATTAAGTTAATGACATCTAATCGGAATCCTGTTACCCCTTTATCCAGCCAAAAACGCATCATATCATATACTTCTTCACGAAGTTTTTCATTTTCCCAATTTAAATCAGCTTGTGTTTCATCAAATAAATGTAAATAATATTGCTCCGTCTTCTCCTCATATTTCCAAGCAGATCCACCAAACTTAGACTGCCAATTATTTTTTTCATCACGCCAAATATAGTAATTACGATATGGACTATTTTTATCTTCCTTCGCTTCTTTAAACCACTTATGTTCAGTCGAACTATGATTTACAACAATATCAAGCATAATCTCAATGTTACGTACTTTCGCTTCTGCTAAAAGTTCTTCAAACTCTTCCATCGTTCCGTAAGATGGATCAATGCTGTAGTAATCACTTACATCATATCCATTATCATTTTGTGGTGATTGGTATATCGGTGTTAACCATATATAATCCACTCCGAGTTCTTTTAAATAATCTAGTTTCTCTGTAACCCCTTTTATATCACCGGTTTCTCTATTGTAATAACTATTAAAGCTCTTCGGATAAATTTGATAGACTACACTTTTATGCCAATCCTTCATGTTTAACTTCCTCCTACTTCTGTTTGACTCTTTTTGCAAATAACCATGTTAAAGTAAATGGGATTACAACTGCAATAATCATTCCTACAATAAACATTGGAATCGATTTCGGAATGATAGAAATAAATGCTGGCAATCCGCCAATTCCGATAGCAGGTGCTAATACACCATTTAATGTAATGAATATCGCTGCCACAGCAGACCCTATAATCGCTGCATAGAACGGGAACTTATTTCGTAAATTCACACCAAACATCGCTGGTTCTGTAATACCGAAGTATGCTGAAATGGCTGATGTTGATGCCATACTTTTATCATTTTGATTTTTAGAAATCCAGAACATCGCAAGTGCCGCACTACCTTGCGCAATGTTAGAAAGAGCGATCATCGGCCAAATAAATGTACCGCCATGTTGTGCAATCAATTGTAAATCAATTGCAATAAACATATGATGCATACCTGTAATTACAAGGGGTGCATATAACGCTCCAAATAATACTGCTCCAACTACTGGTACTGTTTCATATACACCTACTAATCCTACTGTTAATAAATCTCCAATATGACGTGTAACCGGACCGATAATTCCTAGTGCCAACACACCTGTCACAACGATTGTTGTAATTGGTACAACTAATAATTGAATTGCATTTGGTACATGTTTCTTTAAGAAAATTTCCACTTTACTTAATACAAATGCTGCTACTAAAACAGGTAAAATTTGTCCTTGATATCCTACCTTCTCAATTTGGAATAGTCCTAAAATATTGAAGTACTCAATCTTTTGACCCTCTAAACCAGTCGCTGCTTTTCCATAGTCCCAAGCGTTTAATAAGGCCGGGTGCACAAGCATTAATCCCATAACAATCCCTAGTATTGGACTACCACCAAAACGCTTCGTTGCTGACCACCCGACAAGTGCTGGTAAGAATACGAATGCTGTATTGGCCATCATATTAATTAAATCCCAAAGCCCACCTAAGTTCGGATAAACATCTAATAAATTTTTCCCATCAAAAAATAAGTCCTTTGCCCCTAATAGATTGTTAATACCCATTAGTAAACCAGCCGTTACGATCGCTGGTAATATAGGCATAAATACATCCGAAAATATTTTTACAAACTTTTGAGCTGGATTTAACTTCTGATTTCCAGAGTCTTTTACGTCAGCTACAGTCGATTCTTTCATACCTGCAAGCGTTATCAATTCAGCGTAAACACGATCTACATCCCCTGGACCAATTACAACTTGAAATATACCAGCGTTATGAAACGCTCCTTTCACTAATGAAACAGACTGTAATTTATCATTATCTATTTTACTTTCATCTTTTAAAGCGATACGGAGCCTCGTCACACAATGTGCAGCTTGTTCAATATTGTCTTTCCCACCAATATACTGCAACACTTCCTCTGCTGTTTTACGATAGTCTTTCCCCATATTCCCGTCCCTCTTTTCTTTTTTTGATACCGTTTACAATTACATATTAACTCGTATATATAAGTTAGTCAACACTCGTATATACGAGTTCGTGTTTTTTTTTTATAAAAAAAGAGATGAAACAATATTTTGTTCCACCTCTTTACTTCCTGCGTGCCACATCCGAAAAGTGAAAAATATCTAAACGGTGGCGTGATTCTGTATATTCGAACTGACTTCCATCATACAAATGTGTAAAGTTTTTCACAACGACAACATAGTCTGTTCCATTTAAATCTAAATACTTTCTGTCATCCTCTGTACATGGCTGTACTTCTATTACCCTCTGCGAATAACTAATATGTAGCCCAAGCTCTTTCTCGATGTATTTATAAATCGATGCTGTTGCAATTTCTTTCGTTAATCCTGGAATAAATTCAGATACAAAATGATTTATATCTAAAATTACTTTTTCTCCATCAATATTTCGTACACGTTTAATATGGTCAATCTCTGTTTTTTCTTTTACATTTAATAATTTCGCAATTTCTTTTTTGGCTTTTTCTTTGTCCATTTCCACAACTTCCGTAATACAATGACGTCCTAAACGTTCATTTTCTTCTTGGAAACTTACAATACCGCCAAAATTAAATTCAATATTTTTTCGCTTTAAAACAAAAACACCTTTTCCATGAATTTTTTGCACATATCCACGCTCTTGCAGTAAATCTACAGCTTTTCTTACCGTGCCTCGGCTTGCCTCATACTGCTTCATTAATTCTGTTTCTGATGGAATTTTGCATCCCTCTTTTAATTGTTTATTATCAATAGATTTACTGATTTCTGTATAAATTTGTTCATACTTACTCATCATCTACAATAGCCCCTTGTCACCTTCTAATTCTATATGTATTATAACATGCTTCACTCTTCTGCCAATCTCTCACTTATTTTCCAGTACAAGAAAAATATAGGTAAATATTTAATCTTTAAAACGTATTTTCATAAAAATTTTTATATTTTTCTTTTCATTCAAAAAAACATGTAGTATACTAACTTCAAAATCAGAGGAGAAAGGGAGCAAAGAACTATGCTTACTTATACAACAACTGTAGTTACATTTGCACAAAAACATCATCATCATACGTAACCCTTGAAACCTAGCGGAAAAATTACGCGTAGGTACAAGGGTTATTCCCGTTGTACCTACGTTAGGCAAAGAGCCATGTAGGTATTTTTTATCTACATGGCTCTTTTTTTATTGTCAAAAAGCTAGTAAAAAATGATGTTTAAGCAAAACTTACTACAAAGGAGTTAACAAAAATGGAAACGAAAAAATGGGGATTATGGGTTTTAACAGCATTTGTTATCGGGAATATGGTTGGCGGTGGCGTATTTATGCTTCCAGCAAATTTAGCACAAGTATCAGGTCCGATGGGTTCTACACTCGCATGGAGTATTACAGGACTTGGCGTATTTATGATTGCACTTGTATTTGGAAATTTAGCGATTCGGAAACCAGAATTAAAAGCTGGACCACAAAGCTATGCTCAAGCTATGTTTCCTTCAAAAAAAGCTGGTAAAGTTGCAGGATATAGTATGGCATGGGGATATTGGGCTGCTAACTGGGCTGCAACAGCATCTGTTATTATTTCCTTTGCTGGATATTTATCAACATTCTTTCCAGTTTTACAAAGTAAGCAAATTCTTTTTTCAATAAATGGATTTTCACTGGAACTCGGAAAAGGATTAACTTTCCTCGTATGTAGCCTTATGCTGTGGGGAATTCAATATATTCTTTCTCAAAATATTGATCGAGCTGGAAACATGAATCTACTTGCTACCATTGCAAAAATTATCGGATTTACAATGTTTATTGTAATTACATTATTCATTTTCAATGCCTCTAATTTCGGAGACGGTCAAACCTTTATGAATGAAGCAGGACAATCCATCTCGTTAGGGGGACAAATCAATTCAGCTGCTATTGCAACACTCTGGGCATTTATCGGTATTGAATCAGCAGTTATGCTTTCTAATCGTGCAAAATCACAGCGCGATGTAAAAAAAGCTACGATTTTCGGATTAATTATCGCTCTTCTTATTTACATGTCAATTACTTTACTTACAATGGGAGCTCTTCCGCAAGATGCTTTAAAAGAGTCTCAAAAACCATTAGTAGACGCATTAAATTTAGCAATTGGAAGTAAAGGCGCATATATCATGGCTTTACTCGCTCTTATATCTTTATTTGGATCTACAGTTGGCTGGATTGTTGTTAGTTCAGAAGTACCTTACCAGGCAGCAAAGAATGGACTTTTCCCTAAGTTTTTCGGGAAAACAAATAAAAAAGGTAGTCCTTCAAAATCATTATTGATTACAAATGTAATGACGCAAATCTTCTTATTTTCAACGATTTCTGGTACTGTTTCAGAAGCGTATAGTTTCGCTATCGTCGTAGCAACATTAGCCTATTTAATTCCATACCTTGTTTCTACTCTGTACCAATTCAAACTGGTTATTACAGGAGAAACGTATGATATAATGCCTGGTTCTCGAATAAAGGACGGAATCATCACTACATTAGCATTTATATACTCAATTTGGGTTATCAAAACAGGAACTGCTGACTTAAAAACGTTCTTCTTAGGAATTGGATTGTTCGTATTAGGTCTTATTCTTTATCCTGTACTAATGAAAGACTCACAAAAAACGGATTAAATAAAGAGAAGCTGCTGGCTTCTCTTTTTTATTAAAAATCTGTAATTAACTTTTCTTTTAGCTCTCCTACAGATAAAGGTTTCGCATAATAAAATCCCTGTACATAATCACAGCTCATTGATTGTAACAAACTCTCTTGCTCTACTGTTTCTACCCCTGCAGCAACTACTGCTAAATTTAAACTATGAGCAATTTCAATAACGGATTTTACAATCGTTCGTTCTGGTTGTGCATGATCATAATGAAATTCACGAATAAAATTACGATCAATTTTTACAATATCCAGTGGTAGTTGTTTTAAATAATATAAGGAAGAATAGCCAGTTCCGAAATCATCCAAAGCAATTAAAACACCCATATTTCTTAATTCTTGTAATGTAGCAATAATATAATCAAAATGGCGAACTGCAATGCTTTCCGTTATTTCTAATATTAAACGGTTCGGAGGAAAACCAGTTCTCTTTAAAATGCTACGTACAGACAAAATAAAACGTTTCTGCATTAATTGTTGTATAGATAAATTCACAGATAACTTTAGTCCTTCTTGATAATTTGGCAAAGTTTTAAACAATCGGCATGACTTTTCTAATACCCAGTCTCCTAGCTTTATAATAAGTCCAGACTCTTCAGCAACAGGGATAAATTCGCTTGGTGAAATAGGTCCGTCTTCTGTCATACAACGTACTAGAGCTTCTATACCAGAATATCTCTTCGTTTTCAAATCAATAATAGGCTGCAATGCTACATCTAACTCTTCATCACGAATTGCCTTTTGCAAAGCAAACTCAACTTTCATTCTACGATTTATTTTCGCGCGTAGCTCATCTGTAAAGAAACACGCAGCGTTTCTCCCCTGTTCTTTTGCACTATACATAGCTAAGTCAGAGTTTTTCAATAAAGTTTCCACATCTTGTCCGTCTTGTGGATAAGAACAAAGTCCTAGACTAGCTGAAATGTATACTTCATGGCCTTCCAGCATAAATGGTGCCTGAAAACATGACAACACAGATGTCGCTAACTGACTCATATCATCTTGTCTATGATTTTTTGTTAACAGCACAAATTCGTCGCCACCTAGCCTAGCCAGAACATCTTTCTCTCCTAGTACATAATGCAACCGTGAAGCAACTTCGCTTAAAAGTAAATCCCCTATCATATGACCTAACGTATCATTTACTAATTTAAAACGGTCCAAATCAAAGTAAATCATACCAAATTCTTTTTTATCTGCAATCAATTTATTAACGGTCGTTATTAATTGTAAACGGTTAGGCAAACTCGTTAAAGCATCATGATAGGCAAGTTCCCTATAACGACTTTCACTTAGCCGCAATCTATGTTCCGCTTCTTTTCTACTACTAATATCATTTCGAATTGCGATAAACTGGTATGGCTCTCCTTTTTCATTTAAAAATGGAACAATTGTTGTTTTGACCCAATAATATGTACCATCTTTTGCTCGATTCCGAATCTCACCTGTCCATACTTTCCCATTCAAAATACGTTTCCATAAGTCTTGAAAAAAGGTTTTTGGATGATGTCCTGAATTTAAAATACGGTGATCTTTTCCAATTAATTCTTCTCTTTTGTATTTAGAGATTTCACAAAATTTATCATTTACATATGTAATAAGACCTTTTCGATCTGTAATTGCAACAATTGAAGACTCATCTAATGCTAACTTTAAATCTCGCAATGAAGAGTCATATAATGCATGACCTCTCTGTTCTAGCATGCGCATCTCTCCTTGCTTCTATCTGACTAAAACACAACCTGTTTCTCTTCATAGAAATAGAGATATTTCATTTTCTAACACTAGCCCATTACATAAATTATCTTTTTAAATAGACCGATTAAAATAACATAATATTATTTGTAATAAAAAGCAATATTATACCGTTCCAATTATAACTAGTAGCTTCTCATCTCCCTAATTATTTCGCGCCTTATTATACTGCAATCCCTTTAAGTGGCTCTATGCAAGCCTTATTTCCAACTAATACCACTCACATCTGATCTCTTTGTTTTTAATAACGAAATAGAAATTAGAACATACTACATAACTATTCACGAATAATAATATAAAACTCTACATCAATGTATATGTTTTTGAATTACAATAACAAAATATTAACATATTTTCACCTTAATTTTGGAAGTATTTTATAAATAAATACCGTATTAAACTAAAAAAGAGGATAGCCTCTTTTTTAGTTTAATACGAATATGGTATTTGCTGATAACCTGGGTATGGCATTGGATACGTTACAGGGTTGGGTGTATTTTATAAATAAATACCGTATTAAACTAAAAAAGACTCTTTTTTAGTTTAATACGAATATGGTATTTGCTGATAACCTGGGTATGGCATTGGATACGTTACAGGGTATGGTGATGGATAAGCTACTGGATATGGAGCCGGATAATATCCTCCACTTGTTGCACCTGTTAACGCACCCGCTGTCAGTCCGCCTAACACTCCTCCTGCAAAGCTTCCAGGGAAAAATCCGCCTCCCCATGAACTACCACCACCCCAGCCCCATCCGCCTCCGTGATGATGATGGTGATCATAGTGATTGTGTCCTCCATGGTGATGATGTCCGCCGTTATGATTATGCCCACCATGATTGTGTCCTCCATGATGATTCCGATAGTACAATCCATTATTTTCTATATAATTCATGTTTCTCCGCTCCTTTTCGATTTTTTCATTTTCATATGCGTTAAGAGTGAGATAAAAAATGGGATAGTACACTGTATGTAGGACAAATGCGGAAAGTATAGGTGAAATGTCTATATTTTGTAAAAAAAGCAAAACACCTTATAATAAAGATGTCATATTACATCTTCTATTTAAGAAGTCTATATTGAAAAAAGATTAGGGGAATTATATAGAAATGAAGAAGCCTATCGTTCAATTACTATTAATATTTACAATTGTATCTATCGTTCTGTTCCTATTAAATACATCGTATATCTCGTTATATACATTTGTCGGTGCTCTATGGTCCATCACAATCGTAGGAATTTCATTCGTTATTTTTATAGAAAATAGATCTCCACAAAGTACATTAGCATGGTTTTTAGTATTAGCACTTCTTCCTATTATAGGTGTGCTTTTATACGCTATTTTTGGACGCAGCCGCTGGAGAAGAAAAAAACATCTCCATCGTTCAGAAGAACAAAGAAAATTATTCCGTGAAATATTAGAAGGAAGAAGACTAGAGTTATTACTCACAGTCCCACTAAATGAACGTTCCTTACATTTAACAGAAGTCATACAAAAATTTGGAGGCGGTCCTGCCGCAGATAAAACAACTACAAAACTTTTAACAAACGGAGATCAAACATTTTCAGAAATTTTGCGAGCTATAGAGCAGGCAAAACATCATATACATATTCAATACTACATTTATAAATCTGATGAAATTGGTACAAAAGTTCGAGATGCTTTAATACAAAAAGCAAAAGATGGTGTTATTGTACGCTTCCTTTATGATGGCCTTGGAAGTAATACGTTAAGAAGACGATTTTTACAACCTATGAAAGAAGCTGGGATTGAAATTGTAGAATTTGACCCTATTTTTTCAGCTTGGTTACTTGAAACTGTCAATTATCGTAACCATCGAAAAATTGTTATTGTAGATGGAGAAATTGGTTTTACCGGAGGACTCAATGTCGGTGATGAATATCTTGGCCGTTCAAAGAAATTTCCTGTTTGGCGTGATAGTCATTTAAAAATAGAAGGAAAAGCATTATATAAATTACAAGCAATCTTTCTAGAAGACTGGCTCTATGCCTCTAGTGGTTTAAATACTTATTCCTGGGATCAATTCATGAATAGACAATACTTCCCAGGTAAAGAGATTTCAAATGCAGAAGGTGCTGTTCAAATCGTAGCCAGCGGACCAAGCTCCGATGATAAAAGTATTCGTAATACATTATTAGCTGTTATGGGCTCTGCAAAAAAATCAATTTGGATTGCTACACCCTACTTTATTCCAGATCAAGAAACTTTAACATTATTACGCTTAAGTGCAATTGCCGGAATAGATGTACGGATTTTATATCCAGGTAAAAGTGATAGCATCATTAGTGATCAAGCATCTCAATCCTATTTCACTCCGCTTTTAAAGGCTGGTGCTTCTATTTACAGTTATAAAGATGGTTTTATGCATGCAAAAATTGTACTCGTTGATGATACAATTGCAACTATTGGAACAGCAAACATGGATGTACGTAGCTTTGAATTGAATTACGAAATTATTAGCGTACTTTATGAATCAAAAACAGTTCACGATATTAAACATGATTTTGAAGAAGACTTTAAACATTCAACTGAAATTAAATGGAACTCTTTCCAAAAAAGAAGTATAAAAAAACGCATATTGGAGTCTTTCATGAGGCTCATTTCTCCTTTACTGTAAGCAATCAACTTCATCTTGATTGCTTTTTCTTTTCCCTTTATCCTCCTTCCTTTTCTTTGCATACCATATTAAAACAAGTTATCATAAGATGTATTACTTTATGAAAATAATGTTAGGTGGGAAATACATGTTAGAACAATTTCATATACATTCTGATTTAAAACAACAGCTTTCTACGATTCATGAAAAGAATAAACAAGAAGCTGGTGAAAATGCACATTTAATCGGAACGAAAATATATAAAGCGTCTGATAATAGCATTATTGAAGATGCGATTACAGCACTTCTTCTTGGCAAGAACATTCTATTAAAAGGACCGACTGGTAGTGGTAAAACAGTACTAGCGGAAACTCTTTCTTCTTTATTCCAAAAACCAATGCATAGCATTAACTGCTCTGTCGACTTAGATGTAGAAGGTATTTTAGGATACAACACACTACAAACGAACGATGGTGCATCTGAAGTTTCATTCGTTAACGGTCCTCTTATGAAAGCAATGAAGAACGGTCACTTCCTATATATTGACGAAATCAATATGGCAAAACCTGAAACTTTACCGCTACTTCACGGCGCATTAGATTACCGTAAAATGATCACAAACCCATTTACACAAGAGGTTGTATACGGTGATGACGAATACCGTGTAATTGCTGCGATTAACGAAGGTTACGTTGGAACAAGTGAACTAAATGAAGCATTAAAAAACCGTTTCGTTATTATTGAAGTTCCTTACATTCAAGGTGACACATTAAAAGAACTATTATTAGCAGAATCAAAATTAAATGATGTTGCAACAATTGAAAAGTTTGTTGCATTTGCAAGCGACCTTATGCCTTTAGCTCGCGATGGACGTGTAAGTGAAGAAGCAGCAAGTATTCGTGGTATTATCGACGCATGTGATTTAGGTGTATATATTCCTGTTATGCGAGCGATTGAACGAAGCATAATTGCAAAACTTAATGATGAAACAGAACAAATGACTGTCCGTGAATTAGCAGAAAGTTATTTCTTTGAGGGATAATTTATGAGACAAATTTTTAGTGACAAAAAAATTGATGCGTCGCTGTTTCTACAAATGGAAAACTTAATGTATGCCCTTCTAAAAGAAGACGATGCCTATCTTGAATATGGCTATAAAGCATACTACGACGAAATTGAAAAGAAAGTTGTCATTAGTCACTTTTGGGATGATCGAAAAGAAGAAGATACAGTAATCGGATTAAAAAGCGAAGTGTTCTTAAAAGCACTTGGTAATAAACATTACTCGGACATGACTTTAATTCGTTCTTATGCAATTGAATTGCAAGAATCGCCCCTAAGAAAGTTTTTAACACAATTATTTGTTCTATTAGAAGATTTACGCGTTGAGGAAATCGTAAAGAACTTACGTCCTGGCACAAAGCATGTTTTTAAACGCCGAAAAGAAATGTACCGCAATTACTTCGGCTCCCAAAATGAAATAAACCGTGTTCGTAATTATCACGCTGATCGTCTATTTTGCCTATGCTATCTTTCATTAACGAGCGATAAATATGAAATGTTTAATAATGAATATTTCGAGCAAATTGAAGCGATTTTACATGAAACATTCCAAGCACGTAATACAGAAGATATTATGTATATCGTTGAGAAAATTCGCTATCGCTTAGAGGCGCTTCTTGAAAGTGATATGCTTAACAACTATTTCGGACATGCTCCACTTTACTTATCTGTTCTTGCAGACGAAAAGAACTGTCGCGTCGAAGATTTAGCAAATGATGATACGCAGCTTATAGATGACGATGAAAATAAAAACAAAATGGATGAAAGTTTCTCCACATGGCATCGTGAAAATAAAAATAACGAAAACGAGAACTTTTTACGCTTTGAATTAGAAAGCGGAACAAAAACAAACATGATGGGCGATACTGCTCGTGAATCAGAAGATGGCGACCAAGCACTTGGTTCTGTACAAGGTACTTCTCAAAAAAGTACACAATCCAACTTTGATGGCGCTGATACAGAAGAAGCAAGGGCTTCACACGCTTCTAGCCAGCACGACGGTGCATATGGGAAGTATAATGTAGGTGCTTCTCATACATTTAAAGAAGCTCGCAAAGTAAATATTGATGAGAAAAAAGATTACCAAGCTATCAAATCAGTCGTCAATAAAGATGTAAAAGAATTAAAGAAAATTATCGAAAAAACGATTGAAAATAAAACGAATGCGAATAGTGATAAATATTACGGAAGACTTCGTAAGAAATTCCTCCGTATTTATACCGAAAAACAACCGCGGATGTTTTATAAAAAAGGACAAGAGTCACAAGAACTCGATGTTGCATTCCAACTGTTAGTTGACTGTTCTGGTTCTATGTATAACAAAATGGAAGAAACGAAGAAGAGTGTTGTACTATTCCATGAAGCTTTAAAATCTTTAAAAATCCCGCACGCTATTAGCGGATTTTGGGAAGATGCCTCTAGCGCTAAACCTGAAGATAAGCCGAACGTTATCCATGAAGTTGTAAATTATAAAAACTCAACGTTACCAAACGTTGGTCCAGAAATTATGCAACTTCGTGAAGAAGAAGATAACCGCGACGGATATATTATTCGTATCGTTTCTGAAAAGCTTGCCAAAAGACCTGAGAAACATAAATTCTTACTAGTCTTCACAGACGGTGAGCCTTCTGCGCTAGACTATCAACAAGACGGAATTTTAGATACGCATGAAGCTGTTAAACTCGCGCGTAAAAGTGGTATGGAAGTAATCGGTATCTTCATCGAAGAAGGCGAAGCGAAAGAAGCAACTTATCAATTGATGAAAAACATTTATAACCATCACTTCTTAGTTGCAAATCACGCTGAAGATTTACGTCTAAAGATTAAACCACTATTGAAAAAGTTATTACTGAAGACGATTGAATAGAAAATAGGAGCCTTGTGGCTCCTGTTTTTTCGTTCAATTACTTTGTTTCTGGTTGAAACTTGTATGGAATGGCTACTTCTAACAAAGATTCAAATCCTCCGTCATAGTATGGGAAGCGCTCATTCGCAATTGTTCGACCCACCCACTCTATTGCAGAAATTTCACCTTCATCTTCCGCAATAAGTTCACCTTTTACTACATTCGCTCGGAATGTAAAAAATAGTGCATGATTCCCTGATTCTTCAAAGAATTTTTCATTGATCGCAACAAGTCCACCTAACGCAGCAGTTAAACCTGTCTCTTCTTTCACTTCTCTTATTAGTGCTTCCTCTAATATTTCACCTTTTTCCACAGCCCCGCCTGGCAATGACCAAACGTTTTGTTCTACATTATGTACCATTAATATTTTATCTGTTTCTTCGTCATGTATTAGTGCATATACGACATCAACTCTTTGCATGTTGCATTTCCCCTTCAATTAACTCATCCATTGTAAATAAGGAGTGCAACTGCAATCCATCTTCTAATAAGTTATCTCTTCCTTCTTTTGTTCGTTCAATCACACCTAGAACATGATTAACTTTCGCACCTAGTTCTCTTAAATCTTTCGTGCTTAATAATATTTGACCGCCTGTCGTAATGACATCTTCAACAACACAAACATTTTTCCCAGCAATATCAACACCCTCTGCCAACTTACATGTGCCGTACTTCTTCGCTTCTTTTCTTACAAATACGACTGGTATACCTGTTTGTAAAGATAATGCCGTTGCTACTGGAATTCCTCCCATCTCTAAACCAGCGAGTGCTTCTGTATCAGGAGGAATGAGCTCTTTCAACTGTTTAGTAATTTCTAATAACAGTACTGGATTAGATTCAAATAAGTACTTATCAAAGTATTGATTTGATACTTGTCCTGATCGAAGTTTAAATGTTCCCGTTAAACGTGACGTATTGTAAATTTCCTTTGCTAACTCCCATTTCTCCATTCCTTGTCTCCCCTTTACACACAAATTAACTCATTCTATCACATTTGTAATTATTTGCATATTCCCAAAATACAAATAAAAAGAGTCGATTCCTAAGAATCGACCCTTCCTATTAATTCATCACTAACTCAGCTGCAAGCTTTTTTTTTAACTTAGCCAGCATGTCAGTTGTCATTTTATCTAAATCGTATTCTGCTTTGAAGCCCCACTCTTTCATTGCTGCTGTTGCGTCAATAGAGTTTGGCCAGCTATCAGCGATTGTTTGACGAGCTGGATCTACTGCATAATCCATTGTAAACGTCGGAATGTGTTTACGAATTGACGCTGCAATTTGCTCTGGCTCAAAGCTCATTGCTGTAATGTTAAATGCATTTCTATGCACTAGCTTACTTGGATCAGCTTCCATTAATGAAATGATCGCTTGTAAAGCATCAGGCATATACATCATGTCCATGTACGTTCCTTCAGCAATGTATGAGGTGTATGCACCTTTTTTAATCGCCTCATAATAAATTTCAACTGCATAATCAGTTGTTCCGCCTCCTGGAGGAGCTACGTAAGAAATTAAACCTGGGAAACGGACACCGCGCGTATCTACGCCAAATTTTTGATGATAATAATCACACAGTAATTCTCCCGCTACTTTGTTTACCCCATACATCGTAGTAGGACGTTGAATTGTATCTTGCGGTGTATTATCTTTTGGCGTTGATGGACCGAATGCACCGATAGAACTTGGCGTGAAGAACTTACAGTTTAATTCACGAGCTGCTTCTAGAGCATTTACAAGTCCACCCATATTTAGGTTCCATGCAAATAGCGGATTTTTTTCTGCTGTTGCTGAAAGTAAAGCTGCTAAATGAATAATTGTATCTACTTCATTACGCTTTGCGATATCATGTAGTTTTTGTCCATCTGTTACATCTAACGTTTCAAATGGACCAGACGTTACTACTTCACTATCTGTTTCACGAATATCTGTTGCAATAACATTTGATGCGCCGTATACATCACGAAGTTTCATTACTAGTTCAGAACCAATTTGCCCTAAAGAACCGGTTACTAGAATTTTTTTCATTTTCCCCACTCCTCATTTGCAAGCTATTCAAAAGATGTCGTTACTTAAATGATGCCCATTTCTTTCCCTACTTTTTCATACTTACAAATTGCTTCATCTAACATTTCTTTCGTATGAGCTGCTGTAGGCATATTACGAACACGACCTGTTCCTTTTGCTACAGTTGGGAACACGATAGATTTTGCGTATACGCCTTCTTCATTTAGACGTTTACTAAATTCTTGTGTTAATACTTCGTCCCCAATAATACAAGGTGTAATTGGCGTTTCACTTTCCCCAATGTTAAAGCCAAGTTCTTTTAACCCTTGTTTTAAATAGCGACCGTTTTCCCATAGACGATCATGTAACTCTGTGCTTTCCATTAAGATTTCAATTGATCTCATGCAAGCTGCCGCATCAGCTGGTGTTAATGCTGTAGAGAATAAGAATGGACGTGAACGAACTTTTAACCAGTCAATTAAGTTTTGTTTCCCTGCTACATATCCACCAATTACCCCAATTGCTTTTGATAATGTACCAATTTGGAAATCAACTTTATCAGAAAGACCGAAGTGCTTTACAGTTCCTGCACCTTTTCCAAGTACACCTGAACCGTGTGCATCATCTACGTATGTCATTAAATCTAACTCTTCTGCAATCTCAACAATTTCTGGTAGTTTTGCAACATCTCCATCCATTGAGAAAACACCGTCTGTAATTACCATTAATTTATTGTAAAGACCTGATTCTTTCGCCGCGATTGCTTTTTGGCGTAAATCTTCCATATCAGAATGTTTATAAACAATAATTTTTGCTTTTGATAGACGACTACCGTCAATAATAGATGCATGATTTAATTCGTCTGAAAGAATCGCATCATTTTTATCCATAACAGCTGAAATCGCTGCCATATTACAGTTAAATCCTGATTGATAAGCAATTGCTGCTTCTGTATGTTTAAACTTTGCAATTGTTTCTTCTAACTTAATATGCAAATCTAAAGTACCGTTAATTGTACGAACAGCCCCTGCTCCAACACCGTACTTATGAATAGCACCAATTGCTGCTTCTTGCAAACGGCTATCTGTTGCTAATCCAAGATAGTTGTTTGAAGATAAGTTAATATATTCTTTTCCGCCAATTGTAATGATTGGTCCATTCGAACTCTCAAGCGGATCAATTACGTTATAAAGCCCCTTTGATTTTAAATCCTCTAAATTTTCTTCTAAAAATTTCGCAAGTGTTTTACTAGACATTGTGAAGCCTCCCATCGTTCATGTAAGCGGATTATTGTCTTAATAGTTCTAATAATCCCTCTACTAGCTTAACACGTTTTCAGAATTTATTATAGAAAAATAGTTTAAAGTAACCGCTTACAATTCTAGATTATATATGATTCATTACAATAAATCTATCATTTACTTTTCATATTTGATAGAATTAAAAAAATATTTAGGGAGGCTTCAAACATGGCATTTACAGAATCTGATGTATACAATAACACAGCATTTTTCGAACAATATATGAAACGAAAATACCGAGAAAATAGCCCAAATGAATCCATTGAAAAACCAGTATTCTTTCAGCTCATTGGTCATGTGCAAGGAAAACAAATTCTCGATTTAGGCTGTGGTGATGCTAAGTTTGGTGCGGAATTATTAGAAAAGGGATGCTACTCTTACACCGGCATTGAAGGCTCCGAGCTTATGTATGGAAAAGCTAAAAAACAACTAGAAAATAAAAATGGATCTGTTCATTTTTTAAACCTCAAAGATTATACCTATCCCTCTTCCACTTTTGATTTAGTAACCTCTAGACTCGCCTTACATTATATTGAACATCTTGATATCATTTTTCAAAATGTGTTTCAAACTTTAAAAACAAATGGCACCTTTATCTTTAGCGTTCAACATCCCGTTATTACTTCTTCATTTGAAAGCTTACAAACAAGTGGTAAAAGAACGAGTTGGCTCGTCGATGATTATTTTAAACTAGGCAAACGGGTTGAACCATGGATTGACCAAGAAGTTATTAAATATCATCGTACAACGGAAGAGTATTTCACATTATTACAGCAAGCTGGATTTACCATTACATCATTAAAAGAAGCTACACCAAATCCAACCTATTTTCAAGATGAAGAAGAGTATAAACGTCGCTTACGTATTCCTCTCTTCCTCTTATTTTCTTGTACCAAATAAAAAAAACGATGACTCACTCATCGTTTTTTTATCTCATTGCCTGAGCAACTTCTTTAACTACACGTCTTCCTCTTCCGTGAGGGATACAAAGCGGTGTTCCAAACAACGGATCCGTACTAATTTGACACTCCATTCGGAATACATCACGTACTAGTTTCTCATCTACCACTTCTTCAGGTTTACCTTGTGCATATATTTGTTTATCTTGAATTGCTACAATGTTATCTGCATAGCGGCATGCTAAATTCAGATCATGTAATACCATAACAATTGTTCTTTGTTCTGTTTCATTTAATTCGAATAATAAATCTAGCACTTCAATTTGGTGAGTCATATCTAAGTATGTAGTTGGCTCATCCAGTAAAATGATATCTGTATCTTGTGCAAGTGTCATTGCGATCCAAGCACGTTGACGCTGCCCACCTGAAAGAGCATGCACATCACGCTCAGCAAATTCTGTCATACCTGTTGCTGCAAGTGCCTTCTGTACCATTTCCTCGTCTTTTTCTGACCATTGCTTCAGCCATGTTTGATATGGATAGCGTCCTTGCTTTACAAGTTGTAATACTGTAAGTCCTTCTGGTGCTTGTGGTCCTTGCGGTAAAATCGCCATTTGACGAGCAATTTGCTTCGTTTGCATACTTTGAATTGCTTGATTATCTAACAAAATATCACCATTTGTTGGCTTTAATAATCTGGCTAGTGAACGTAATAAAGTTGATTTCCCGCAACCGTTAGAACCGATAAAAATTGTAATTTCTCCTTTTGGAATTTCTAAGTTCAGCTCATCAATAATAATTGTTTCACCATAAGACAACGTCAAGCGTTTCGTCTCCAATGCTTTTTGCATATTCATCTCCCTTTATGAATTCCGACTTTTATAAAGTAAATAAATGAAATAAGGTGCACCAATTGCTGATGTAAATACCCCTGCTGGAATTTCAAGTGGTGTGAAAATTGTACGCCCTATTAAATCTGCAGCAAGTACTAGAATTGCACCGACAATAGCTGCAACTGGGAGTAATGCACCGTATAAAGAACCAACTAATCTTCGTGAAATATGAGGTGCCATTAAACCGACAAATCCAATCCCTCCGGCAAAAGCTACCGCACCACCAATTAAAGCTGTACTAAGTAATAACATAAATACACGCGACTTCGTTAAAGGAACCCCAAGTCCTACCGCTATATCATCCCCTAGCTCTTGTGCATTTAAATGCCTAGCTGCGATAAATGATATTACTGTTAAAATGAGAACCCAAGGCGCAAGTACCATAACATTTTGCCAAGAAGAGCCGTAAACGGTACCCGTAATCCATACATTCGCTTGGCTCGCTTGATAAATTGGTGCTAGCAACATAAATAATGTTGTCGCCGCCTTCGTTAATGCCCAAAATCCAACACCAATTAAAACGAGACTAATTGGTGATAATCCATCATTTTGCCATGCAAATAAGTATACAAAAACCGCTACAATCGTTGCTCCTGCAAAAGCTGCGAGCGGCATATAATGAATACTTACCGTTAGTGCATTATTTTTATCACTAAATAACGCTAAAAATAATACAACTGCGACACTTGCCCCGCCCGTAATCCCGATGATATCAGGAGAAGCAAGTGGATTTCGAACGAGCCCTTGTAAAATACAGCCCGCTACCGCAAGCGCAATTCCTACGAGGATAGCAATTAAAATACGTGGCATACGAAACTTATTTACAACCATATTTGACATTGCATCGCCATTTCCGGTAATTGCTTGCCATACGTCATAAGGAGCAATTTTCATGTCTCCCATACCTGCGCTCGCAAAGAATAATCCTATTAAAACAACTAGTAAACTTAACAAGACGAGACAAGCTCGTTTATACATTAAAAACGAGAGCTCGCCTTTTCCTATACGAAACGGAATATATTTCTTCATTTGCTAAGCCCTCTCTTACGTGCAATATAAATAAAGAACGGTGCTCCAATAAATGCTGTCATAACTCCTACTGGTACTTCTTGTGGCATAATGACATATCTTGCTGCTATATCAGCCAATATTAGTAGTATTGCACCTAACAATCCGCTATAAGGCACTCTCCATCTGTGGTCAACTCCAACAAGAAATCTAGCAAAATGCGGAGTAATAATTCCAATAAATCCAATTGGGCCAGCAACCGCAACTGAACCACCAGACAATAGTACAATAATAAGTAACACGAATGATTTCATTAAAATTGTTCGTTGTCCAAGTCCTTTCGCGACGTCTTCTCCCATCATCAATGTATTTACTTTCCCTGCCATCATAAGAGATGCAATCCATCCTATTAATAAATATGGGAATACAGATTGTAAAATTTCTAACTTTCTCCCTTGCACAGATCCGGCAAGCCAAAATAATACCTCTTCAAGCGCTTTTTCATTTAACACAAGTAATCCTTGTGTTAATGATGAAAATAACGCACTAATTGCGACCCCTGCTAACGTTAACTTAAGAGGAGTAGTCCCTTCTTTTCCTAAAGAACTAGAAGCAAATACAAGTACAGCGGCAACCGCCGCTCCTAAAAAGGCAATCCATGTGAAAGCTGATAATGATGTTACTGAAAAGATTACAATTGCTACAACTATGAAGAACGCAGCACCTGAATTTAATCCAATAAAATCTGGAGAAGCAAGTGGATTCTTAGTTAAAGTTTGCATAAGACAACCCGCGATGGCTAAACTAGCACCAACACTTGCTGCTATAAGTGCCCTTGGAAGGCGCACATTTTGAATAATAATATGTTCATTAGAACCATTAAAATGGAAAAAAGCATCTAGCGCTAATTTCCAGCTCGTATTTGTATATCCGAAAATAATACTTCCCCAAATACAAATAACGACTGCAATGATTCCAACAAATAATCCAATCCATTTTGCTTGATTTGTTTTTAATAACATGCAGCGTTTCCCCTTCAATGTATAATGATACGTTGTAAGTGTATTTCAACTTAATTCTTATTGTCAACGGAAATGAGAATTATTTTCAACCATATGTATTGACAATCAAAAGATAAAGGCTTAATATCATGCTTGCTATTGAAAAATATTCTCAACATGTAGGGGGTACATAATGAATTTCATGCGGAAAAAATCGTTTACAGTATTTGTATTTTTACTAGCATTTTCAATGCTTTTAAGCGCTTGTGGAAAATCAAATAACAAAGAAGAATCTACAAAAGAAGATAATAAAAAAGAAGTGGTTACTGTAGAACATGCAATGGGTAAAACAGAAGTTCCTGCTAATCCAAAACGTGTAGTTATCTTAACAAATGAAGGAACTGAAGCTTTACTTGAATTAGGTGTGAAACCAGTTGGTGCTGTAAAGTCTTGGACTGGTGATCCATGGTATCCACATATTAAGGATAAAATGAAAGATGTAAAAGTTGTTGGTGATGAAGGACAAGTTAACGTTGAAACAATTGCTTCTTTAAAACCAGACTTAATTATCGGTAACAAAATGCGTCACGAAAAAGTGTACGAACAACTAAAAGCAATTGCACCTACTGTGTTCTCAGAAACATTACGTGGGGAATGGAAAGATAACTTCAAATTTTATGCAAAAGCATTAAATAAAGAAAAAGAAGGTCAAAAAGTTGTAGCTGATTACGAATCACGTATGAAAGATTTAAAAGGCAAACTTGGCGATAAAGTAAATCAAGAAATCTCTATGGTTCGTTTCATGCCTGGTGATGTTCGTATTTATCATGGCGATACATTCTCTGGTGTTATTTTAAAAGAACTTGGATTTAAACGTCCTGGAGATCAAAACAAAGATGATTTTGCAGAGCGTAACGTATCTAAAGAGCGTATTTCTGCTATGGATGGTGACGTATTATTCTACTTCACATTCGATAAAGGAAATGAGAAAAAAGGATCTGAACTAGAAAAAGAATATATAAACGATCCTCTATTTAAAAATTTAAATGCCGTAAAAAATGGTAAAGCATACAAAGTCGACGATGTTATTTGGAATACAGCTGGCGGTGTAATGGCTGCTAACCTATTACTAGATGATATCGAAAAGCGCTTTGTTAAATAATTTCATTCTAACCAGCTCTCTCTTTGATGGAGCTGGTTTTTTCATTTCACTGAAGTGTCACATTATTTCATTTTGTATTTTTATTCCCAATATGTTATATTATAAAAGTAAATAAAATATTTTTTCTCTATATCAGAATAAATATTTTAATCTAAATTTTCTGATTAATCACTATTTTATTTTCTTTTAGAATTCAATTATTACATTTGAAAACGCTTATCATCTCGTTTTCAGGGCAAAATACAGTAACGGTTGAAGAAAAATAGAACTTTTTTAGAAATTTTCTTTCTATTTCCATATAATTCTATTGACTTCTAAATATTTTGTAAATTAAAATGATTACATAAATATCCGTTATACAGGATTAGGGGGAAACAAACATGGATGCAGCTTTAAAATTAGACAAAGCTGGAGAGCAACAATCACCAAAAAAACATCCACCAGGGTTATACTTGTTGTTCTTTACAGAGGCATGGGAAAGATTTAGTTATTACGGAATGCGTGGCTTATTAGTTCTTTATTTAACAACGAGCTTAGTAAGCGGCGGTTTAGGATTTGATAAAGCAGTTGCAGTTCAAATTTACGGTATTTTCACAATGCTTGTATATTTCACACCTATTATTGGTGGTTGGTTAACTGACCATTTCATTACGAAGCGACATGCCATTACTATTGGTGGTATCATTATGGCGCTTGGTAACTTCGTACTATTTTCAATGAATACGAAAACTGGACTATTTTTAGGATTAGGATTATTAGTTATCGGTAACGGATTCTTCAAACCGAATATTTCGACTTTATTAGGTCAATTATATAGCGACAACGATTCTCGTCGTGATAGTGCCTTCACTATCTTCTACATGGGAATTAACTTAGGAGCTCTTATCGCTCCATTCATTTGCGGGTACTTCGCAGATTATAGATACGGTTTCTTAACAGCTTGTATCGGTATGATTATTGGACAGATTGCATTTAACTTATTAGCACCTCGTTACTTAGGATCAGCTGGAACAACAGTTGTGGGTAAAAAATCTAAAGAACAAAATGCAAAAGCTGTTGAGAAAAAACCTTTAACACCACAAGAGAAAAAACGTACTGTTGCAATTTTAATTTTAACTTGTTTCGTTGTATTCTTCTGGGCAGGCTTTGAACAAGCTGGTAGTTCTTTAACACTTTACACAGATAAGTTCGTAGATCGTACAATTGGTGGATTTACAATTCCAACACCTTGGTTCCAATCTGTAAACCCACTATTCATTATCTTACTAGCATTACCTGTTTCTGCGTTATGGATTAAGCTTTCAAAAACAAAAAATGGTGATTTAAAAATCCCAACAAAAATGGCATTAGGTATGATTTTACTAGGGATTGGATATTTAGTTCTAACTTTAGCTGTTTTAAAAACTGGTAGCGATGAAGGTAACATTACAATGAAAGCAAACTTACTATTCATTGTATTCACTTACATGTTCCACACAATCGGTGAGTTATTCTTATCACCAATCGGATTATCTATGGTAAGTGCAATCGCTCCTGTTAAATTAGCATCATTATTAATGGGTGTATGGTTAGCTGGTACTGGCTTCGCAAACTTATTAGCAGGACAATTAGCCGCTTTCACTCAATCTTTAGGATATTTAGAAGTATTCGCAAGCATCGGTATTATCGTAATTGTACTGGGATTAGTACTTCTTATGTTCTCTAAGAAAATTGCACATATGATGGAATAACAAAAAGACGCTTCTAAAATTAGAAGCGTCTTTTTTATTATTTCTCCTCTAAAGCTGTCACGTCCACATGAACGCTCTCACCAGGATTAGATACATCATACACTTGAGCACTCCCCTTCTGCTCATCACAGCTCTCAATCCATACTGGTACGCCCTCATATGTAACGTCAATTCTACTTGAAGAAGATAAGATTTGTTTCACACGTTTCACATCCATACTAATATCCCTCCTTTTGCTTACTACACTCCTTTCTATTTTTTCTTTTCCTTTTAGAATATATTCCGTAAAGCAGCATGTTGATTGATAGTCATTTCTTCCTCACATGCTAATATTTACTCTCTCGCTACCTTTCCGACAAATAAAAAAAGACGTATATTCTACACGTCTTTTTCCATAATATTCAAATTTTAAGAAAATAATGTTTTTACTACCGCACTTACTTTATCATTATGGATTTGGTAATACACTTCTAATCCTCGTCTTTCAAAGCGCACTACTTTATTTTGCTTTAACTTCGTTAAATGTTGTGAAACCGTTGATTGCGGAATTTCTAATACTTCCTGTAGTTGTGTTACATTACATGTTCCTCTTTGCATAAGTTCCATTACTAGACGTAGACGAAGTGGGTGAGCTAACGCTCTTAACATTTGTACATCTTCTTCTGAAATACGACATTCGAATTGATTTTGGCTCATAAAGTTCCCCTCATTTTCGTTTTTATTTGCGTTTTTATGTTCTTTTTATTTATTTATATATCTGTTCTTATATTTCCTGTTACGACATAACTTTATCAACCTATAAAGCCGAAAAATTTTTCCATTTTCATCAACAAAAATTCAGGAAAAAATCCTTGTTGATTTTGAATATTATACTATATGATATAACGAAAAAGCAAAATAATGGCCTACGAATACTTTGCTTGCAAACGTTGTTTTATCAGGCTTTTTGTTATATTTTCACCTCATTGAAATGCACAGTAACGGTATTGTAAAATACCGTCTATAATTGATAACCTATCGTAATGTAGCTGAACTATACTTAACCTCTTTGTTACGCTAAAAGGAATTTTCAGTAAAAAGAGATGATGTGGTATTAAAAATTTGTTTCTAATTTTTTATTCGTATTGCAAGCGGTTGGACTGTTGTGCCAAACTTCCTATTAAATCTACTCACCATTCCTCCCTCACTAGATCAAACAGGACAGATCAGTTCATATATCAAACTTTATACTCGATATAAAAGATGGCATCTAATATACGCCTATAAGGAACATGCCATCTGAATAAGCAAAATAATATGCAAATAACTTATACAGCACACTTAAATTCATTTGAGTGTGTTTTTTGTCTACTTTATGAACAAAGCTTTTCTTTTAACACTATTATGGAATAATTATACTTTTTTACGTTGACAATAGTGTTGAAGGAGAATATACTAAGCATGTAAGTTGATTGTGAATAGTTTCACAAATAATGTGAATTTCTTCACATATAATAGATAGGAGTTGTCATTATTATGAGTACTTGGACACAAATTTATGACCCATTAAACAATATTTGGCTATCTGCACTAATCGCAGCACTTCCAATCTTTTGTTTCATCATTTGTTTAATGGGATTCAAAATGAAAAGTTACATGGCTGGTCTTTATAGTGTGATTGTCGCTATTATCCTTGCAATATTTGTTTATAAAATGCCAGCAACAGTAGCTGTAGCATCTGCCGGATTCGGTGTTTTATCTGGATTTTATCCAATTTGTACTATCGTTATCGCCGCAATTTTCCTTTACAAATTAACTGTTAAAACAGAGCAATTCAATATTATTCGCGATAGTATTTCAAGCATTACAAATGATCAACGTTTACAAGTATTATTAATCGCTTATTCTTTCGGTGCTTTCTTAGAAGGCGCAGCTGGTCTAGGGGTTCCAGTTGCTATTACAGCTGCACTACTTGTAGGTATGGGATTTAACCCATTAAAAGCAGCAGGTATTTGTTTAGTAGCTAATATCGCTGGTGGTGCTATGGGTGCTATGGGTATTCCAGTTACAGTACCAGCACAATTAACTGAACTTGACGCATTAACTATCGGTCGTCAAACTGTTCTTATTTTACCTTTCATTAGTATCATCTTACCTTTCTTACTTGTTTCAATGGTCGATGGAATTAAAGGTATTAAAGAAACTTGGCAAGGTATTCTTGTAAGTGGTGTTTCTTTCGCAATTACTCAATTCGCTGTAACTTACTTCTTAGGTGCAGAACTTACTAATATTTTCGCAGCCGTTGTAAGTATGATTGCTCTTGCATTATTCTTACGTGTTTGGCAACCAAAATCTTCTACTAAAGAAGAAAAACAAGAAACTAAAGTATCACATACATTCAATCAAATTTTATATGCTTGGTCTCCATTCGTATTCTTAACTGCATTTGTAACAATCTTTAACTTAAAACCGATTAAAGCTTTATTTGCTCCAGATGGTGCGTTAGCGAACTTAGTATTTAACATTCAGTTCCCTGGTCTTCATAATGCTGTTATGAAAACTACACCAATTACAAAAGCTGATACACCTTTCGCAGCTGTTTTCAAATTCGATGTATTCTCTTCTACAACTACTGCGATTGTACTAGCAATTATCGTTTCACTTATCGTTTACCGCGTAAAAGGTAAAATGGTTAAAGAATTAATGATTGAAACAATGAAAGAATTAAAAGCTCCAGTATATACAATTTGTAGCGTTATCGCTTTAGCTTACGTAGAGAACTACTCTGGTATGTCATCTACACTTGGACTTGCATTCTCTTCTACTGGTAATGCATTCCCAGTTCTTTCTCCAATCTTAGGATGGATTGGCGTATTCATTACAGGTTCAGTAGTTTCAAGTGGTTCTTTATTCGCACCACTTCAAGCAGTAACAGCAGACCAGTTAAACATCGTTCCTTCTACACTCGTTGCCTTAAACGTAGTAGGTGGTACAATGGCAAAAATGGTTTCACCACAATCTGTAGCAGTTGCTTGTGCCGCAGTTGGACTAGTTGGGAAAGAATCTGCTCTATTTAAAACAGCAATGAAATACAGTTTAATCTTCTTAGCTGTTATTAGCTTACTTCAATTAAACGCTGTATTTAATATCTTTTAAAAATAAAACACCGATCCAAATGGATCGGTGTTTTTCACATTACATTTTTTTATTTTTTAATAAAGAAGCTCCAGCAATTTCAGGGTGAGTCATTTCGAATGGATCTAAAATAATATCCAATTCCTCTTCTGTCAGTACACCATGTTCTAAACATAACTCCCTAACAGATTTTCCTGTTTCAATTGCTTCACGTGCAATACGAGATGCTGCTTCATAACCAATATGAGGATTAACTGCTGTAATAATTCCAACACTTTTCTCAACATATTGCTTCAGCAATTCTTCATTTGCTGTAATTCCTTCAATACAATATTCACGGAATACACGGAATCCATTATTCATAATACTTATAGATTGAATTAAATTAAATACAAGCACAGGCTCCATTACGTTTAACTCTAATTGTCCTGCTTCTGATGCTAAGCAAATTGTATGATCGTTTCCGATTACTTGGAATGCGACTTGGTTAATCACTTCTGCCATAACTGGATTTACTTTACCTGGCATAATCGATGAACCCGGCTGACGTGCTGGCAATTGAATTTCAGCTAACCCAACACGTGGACCAGACGCCATAATACGAAGATCGTTTGCAATTTTAGACATGTTCATCATACATACTTTAAGTGCTGCAGATACTTCTGTGTATGCATCTGTATTTTGCGTTGCATCAACTAAATGCTCTGCACCAACAAGTGGGAATCCACTAAACGTTCTTAAATGTTTTACCACTTGTTCAATATACGTAGGATTTGCATTTAATCCTGTACCAACAGCTGTCGCCCCCATATTCACTTCATATAAATGTTGACGAGACTGTTTAATTCTTTTTATATCACGCTCAAGCACTCGGCTATACGCTTCAAATTCTTGTCCAAGGCGAATTGGAACTGCATCTTGTAAATGTGTGCGTCCCATTTTAATAACGTGATCAAACTCTTTTGCTTTTTTACGAAAAGCAGAATGAAGTGCTTCCATTGTAATAAGAAGCTCTTCTAACATCATAAGAGTTGCAATATGAATCCCTGTTGGAAACGCATCGTTCGTTGATTGGGCCATGTTCACATGAGTGTTTGGACTAATTTTCGCATACGCACCTTTTTCATACCCCATACGTTCTAACGCTCTATTCGCAATTACTTCATTTGTATTCATATTAATAGAAGTTCCGGCTCCGCCTTGAATAGGATCCACGATAAATTGATCATGAAACTTTCCATCAACAATTTCTTGCGCTGCTTCTGCAATTTCATGTCCAATGTCTTTAGCTAAATAACCAGTATCTATATTCGCAAGTGCCGCCGCTTTTTTCACGATTGCCATTGCTGTAATGAGTGATGGATGAATGCGATATCCTGTAATTGGGAAGTTTTCTACGGCACGTAATGTTTGTACACCATAATAAGCTGCATTTGGTACTTCTTTTTCACCTAAAAAATCTTTTTCTATACGTATATCCTTCGTTGCTATCATTTTTATCACCTATACTTTTTCATTCTAAATCCTTATCCAAAAAATCCGCCCTCTAAAAACACGAGTATCATTCAGAAGAATTTTTCAGTATCCACCTTCACTATATAGCACCTTTTTTGAAAGCGCAAACATTTATTTTTCTGTATATCCTTTTTATTAAAGTTTATAGAAAATCATTCTTCTACTTTCCTTATTTCCACTCGTTTAATTTGATGCATATCCTTTTCAAGGACTTTAAAATAAAAACCGTGTTTCTCAATAACATCTCCTTCAGCAACGATTTGTTTTTGTACCATAATCCAGCCACCAATTGTATCTACATCATCAGCAATTAAATGTATGCCAAGCAAATCATTTACTTCACTAATAAGCACTTTTCCCTCTACGATTTTATAACCTTCACTTACATGCTCTATAGGTGGATTCTCATCTTCATCGTATTCATCTCGAATTTCTCCAACAATTTCTTCTAAAATATCTTCTAGTGTAACAATCCCTGCTGTACCACCATATTCATCATACAATACAGCTAATGGAATGTGTTTTCTTTGCATTTGTAATAGTAAATCATGAATTGGAATATTTTCTAGCACTTCAATAACTGGCCTTGTATATGGCATAATCGAGCACTCCTCGTCCCGATTCCCATCCATATAACGAATAAATAAATCTTTTACATTAACCATCCCAATAATTTCATCTTTATCTTCACCAAATACAGGATATCTCGTGTACTTTTCTTGTGCGATTACTTTAATATGTGTTTCAAATGGTTCGTCCTCATATAAGCCTACAACTTCCGTACGAGGTACCATAATTTCTTTTGCTACTCTATTATCAAATTCAAAAATATTATTTACATATTTAAATTCCCTTTGGTTAATCTCTCCGCTCTCATAGCTCTCAGATAAGATTAACCTTAATTCTTCTTCTGAATGAGCTACTTCATGTTCAGAAGCTGGATGTAATCCGAATAAACCAGTTACAACCCTCGCTGAACCATTCAAAGCCCAAATAAACGGATACATAACTCGGTAAAAATAAATAAGTGGTTTCGATAACAATAAGCTAACTTGTTCTGCTTTTTGTATAGCAAATGTCTTTGGAGCAAGTTCCCCAATGACAACATGTAAAAATGTAATTACTGCAAAGGCAATAATAAATGAAACTGTACTGGAAATTGCAGGTGAGAATTGTAATTTTAAAAACAACGGCTCGAGTAAATGTTTAATAGTTGGTTCCCCTAACCACCCGAGCCCTAAAGCAGTAATTGTAATACCTAGCTGACAGGCCGATAAATATTCATCTAAATTTGAAGTTACCTTTTTAGCTGCCAGTGCACCTCGTCTTTTTTCACTAACGAGTTGATCAATACGACTGCTACGTACCTTAATAATTGCAAACTCAACAGCCACAAAAAATGCTGTTAACCCAATAAGAATGACTACCATCAATAATTTTAAAATATCCACATATGTCCTTTAGCTTTCTTAGCTAAAGTTACACCTCCTTTTAAAAAGAAGTTTCACTTTAGTTTCTTCAATTATTGGAAAGCAACTCTATATAAAATCCACCAATTTTCAAACCTCATACAATTCTAAAGGTAAACCATCGGGATCTTGGAAAAAGACGAATTTCTTCTCCGTTATTTCATCAATACGGATCGATTCTGTCTCAACACCACATTGATTTAAATGCTTCACAGCTTCTTCTATATTTGTAACAGCAAATGCTAAATGTCTAAGACCTGCTGCTTCTGGAAAACTTTTGCGCTCAGGCGGATTTGGAAATGAAAATAATTCGATTTGATACTCTTCTCCTACACATAAATCTAATTTATAAGAATCTCGTTCCTTTCTATATACTTCATTCAGTTCTTTAAATCCTAATATTCTAGTATAAAAATACTTTGACGTCTCATAATTCGAACAAATAATTGCAACGTGATGCACTCTACATATATTCATACTCTCTCTATTCCTTTCTTTACCAAAGATGCATATTCTCTCTTGAAATGAAAAACATATATAGCAGAATATCTCTTTTAGGGGGCTTATCATGAAATTCATTACTTTTTTCGTCGGACTAATTGTTGTTTTCTTGCTCGCTTATATTGCTAGCAATAATAAGAAGCATATTAAATTTAAACCAATTTTTATCATGCTTATTATACAGTTAATTTTAACCTATTTACTACTAAATACAGAAGTCGGCCTCATACTAATTAGAATCATTTCCAGTTTGTTTACCAAGCTACTCGAGTATGCTGCTAATGGAATAAATTTCGTATTTGGTGGTCTTGCAAATAAAGGTGAAATGCCATTTTTCCTTAATGTATTATTACCAATCGTCTTTATTTCTGTTTTAATTGGCATATTACAACATTTCAAAATACTACCATTTTTTATTCATTGGATCGGGTACTTTCTTAGTAAAATAAATGGTCTTGGGAAATTAGAATCTTACAACGCTATTGCCTCTGCCATTGTCGGCCAATCAGAAGTTTTTATTACAGTGAAAAAGCAATTAGCTCAAATTCCAAAACACCGTCTTTATACACTTTGTGCCTCTGCTATGTCAACCGTATCTATGTCTATCGTAGGTGCCTATATGACAATGATTGAACCTAAATATGTAGTAACTGCACTCGTTCTCAATTTATTTAGCGGTTTTATTATCGTACTCATCATTAACCCTTACGACGTTAAAGATGACGAAGATATTTTAGAAATCAAAGGTGAAAAACAGAGCTTTTTTGAAATGCTTGGAGAATACATTCTTGATGGTTTTCGTGTAGCCATTGTTGTCGGCGCTATGCTCATCGGATTCGTCGCATTAATTAGTTGTATTAATGACCTGTTCCTCATTATATTCGGTATTACGTTCCAACAATTAATCGGCTATATATTTGCACCTATCGCATTCCTTATCGGTGTACCAAGTTCTGAAATTGTCGCAGCTGGCAGCATTATGGCAACGAAGCTTGTAACAAATGAATTTGTTGCAATGATGGACCTCAGTAAAATTTCTAATAGCCTTTCCCCCCGTACAGTTGGTATTATTTCTGTTTTCCTTGTGTCTTTTGCCAATTTCTCTTCCATTGGTATTATTTCAGGTGCGGTAAAAGGACTAAACGAGGAACAAGGAAACGTTGTTGCGAGGTTTGGCCTTAAATTACTATATGGAGCTACTCTCGTTAGCATTTTATCTGCAATTATCGTAAGCATTATGTTGTAATTAGGTAAAATTTTATCATTTTCTTATCCCTATCTTTTGTATACAATAACGAATAGGTGTCTTATAAATAATCAAGACATCTATTTTTTATACATGTACAATCGCTTTTATTTAGCGTAAAATATTTTTTATGTGTTTGAATACACTTCTAAATGTATACACTTTGATAGTTTTAAAGGAGAAAAAATGATGAAATCCGACACGAACAACAATACGCGAGCCAAAAAAGG
The DNA here is from genome assembly GCF_008042345.1 of Bacillus sp. AR8-1. Lineage (NCBI taxonomy): Bacteria > Bacillati > Bacillota > Bacilli > Caryophanales > Bacillaceae > Bacillus > Bacillus sp. AR8-1. Next base: position 95,145 of record NZ_QNUB01000006.1, on the reverse strand, counting down.
ACGCTCAAAGAAAAAACGCCTACTTTGGTTCCTTCTTATTCCATTACTAATTGTAGCACTTGGAGCAGGAGGCTACTCCTTCCATATATACAGTAAAGCAAAGTCCGTCTTAAATAATGCTTATGCTGAACTAGGTCGAGGAGATAAGTCCAGTAAACGTGAAAAAGCTGTTAAACCTATGACCGACAACATTTCCGTACTTATTATGGGTGTTGATGAAAGTGAAATTAGGGAAAAAGGTTATGGAAAAGCGACTCGAACAGATGCGTTATTACTTGCAACAATTAATAAAAACGATAAATCCGTTAAACTTGTAAGCATTCCACGTGACTCACGCGTCTACATTAAATCACGTGATAAATACGATAAAATTACACATGCGCACGTATTCGGTGGTGTAGACAGCACAATTGATACGGTAGAGAACTTTTTAGATGTTCCAGTTGATTACTATGTAAAATTCAACTTTAAATCCTTTATTAAAATTGTTGATTCTCTTGGTGGTATTACTGTAGACGTTCCAGTTGAGTTCACAGAGCAAAATAGTAAAGATGAAGCAGATGCAATTCATCTTAAAAAAGGACGTCAACATTTAAATGGAGAAGAAGCATTGGCGCTAGCTAGAACTCGTCATATCGATAGTGATTATATGCGTGGCCAACGACAACAGCTTGTATTAGAGGCCATTGCTGAAAAGGCACTATCTCTTAATTCCATTAATAAAATCGGTGGCCTACTAGACGCTGTCGATAAGGATTTAAAAACCAATTTAACGTTTGATGATATGATGACAATTACAAAAAATTCAATGGATTCAAATTTAAAGATGGAAAAAATGCAAGTAGAAGGTACAGATAAATATATAGGTGGTATTTATTATTACGTTCCAAATGAAAAAAGCGTCGACACTATTTCAACTACCCTTCAAAAACATCTCGGTGTTACGAATAAAAATGAACATAAAAAATTATAATAAAAAGGCTGCTAGATCTTTCTAGACAGCCTTTTTATTATATTTTTCAACATATTTTTCATACACATTGTGACAAGAAGTGACAATTATTACAGCTATGTAACATTTTTTATGAAAACATTACACACACAGTGAAAATAATAGTATACTAGTACGTACATAATGTTATTTTCATCATTTTTATACAAAAAATGTAATACATATATTTATACATAAATTTCTGGGGGGAAATAAATGAAGCTAAGTAAAATACTGATTGGTTCTGCAATTGCTGGGGGCATATTACTTTGTGTAGGCGGTGTTGGGGGATATCAATATGTATCCAAATTAAATAATCAATTAAATACTACTGCATTACCAAATACTACATTTGAAGGTATTTCTCTCGAAGGAAAAAATAGGAAAGATATTCAAGCAATTATTAATCAAAAGGTAACTGAGTTAGATCAAAAATCCCTTACCTACATATTCCAAAACGATAAACAAACTTACACATGGAAAGATTTAGGGATAAATTATAAAGAGAAAGATATTATTGACAAAATCTTCAAAGAACAAGAAGGAAACGTAATGAATCGTTACAAAATGCGTAAGCAAGCTGAAAACGGTGAATTAAAACGTGACTATAAATTAACACCACAATTAAATGCAACAGCTTATGAAACCTTTATAAAAGATAAATATAATGAAACATTAAAAAATCCTGTTAATGCAGAATTGAGTATTGAAGGCTCAACAGTAAATGTTAGTCAAAGCCAAAACGGAGAAAAAATTGATAAAGGGAAACTAAACGATTTAACAAACGAAGCTATTACTACTGGTAAATCAGATGTTACATTGCCAGTTACATTTATAAAACCAGAACGTTCTACAGAAGACATACAGAAAATGGGTATTAAAGAAGTCATCGCTGAATATTCTACTCCAATGGCCGGCCGTAACGGAAATCAATCATTTAACGTAAATAAGTCAGCCAATACTTTAAGTGGGGTTATTGTCGCACCTGATGAAACATTTAGTTTTAATGGCCGCGTTGGCGTAACTGATGCTGCACATGGTTATAAATCTGCAGCAGTATATTCACAAGGTAAAGTAATACAAAGTGCAGGCGGAGGAGTTTGCCAAGTCAGTAGTACTTTATACAGCGCAGCTTTAAGGGCAGATTTAGGCATTGTTTCTCGAAGCAATCATTCTATGCCGGTAAATTATTTACCACTTGGGCAAGATGCAGCAGTAGCAGATTATGGTCCAGATTTAAAATTTAAAAATAATACGGGCAATCATATTTATATTCAAGCATTTTCAAATGGAGGTAGTATTACTACACGCATTTTCGGTACAAATACTGGTAAAAATGTTGAAGTTTCTTCCCAAGTAATTAGTAGGACTAGTGATAAAATCACAGCGGTTACGTATAAAAAAGTAACACAAAACGGGGCAGTAATATCAAATGGACAAATTTCAAAAAGCGTATATAAAAGCGCTCCAAAAGAATAGATAATATCAACCGAATAGCATAAAGAAAAAGGCGTGATTTAATCACGCCTTTTTCTTTTGCAGTAATAGTAAAAAAGTTTCAAGATGGTCTTTCGTTTCTTCTAAAGACCACATACGATTCCCTTCCTTCGCAGCTAATACACACGCCTCTTCCCACACGTTCTTTTTCTTCATATTTATTAATTCATCACGTAATTTCAAAACGATTTCTTCGTCTTCTTGTTCAATAAACTCTTCCATCACGCTTACTATTTCATCCTCATGAATACTTAACGTACAGTACGATTTAAGAAAGTATTGTAATGTCGTATACATAATGTACTCCCCCTTCTTATTTATCAGATGGATAAGAAGTAATAATCTTAAACCCTAATTCTCCTGACTTATCTCTTGCTAAAACAGTAACAGTTTTTACCAACTTGTCTTTTACACTCATATTTTTCTTTATTACCGTTTTTCCAACCGGGAATGAATGTGTTGTATTTAATACGAGACGAGCCTCTTTAGAATTTTTTAACCAGTCTTGAATTTCCTTATCATGCTGCTTCAAACTATCTTTTACAGCTTTCGTTGCTGTTTCCTTGTCATAGTATGTACTTGCTGCTGATACTTTATCTGTCTTCAAGCGATTCTTCAAATCTTCTTCTGATTTGCCTACATGTCTTTCAATCGTATGACCATTTTTAGGTGGCCCTTCCATTTCATCTAAAATATTATCACTAATTTTTTCTACTGATGTCGATTGATTCCCTGTTTGTTTCTCTGTTTTTTGTTCTTTTCCTGCACATCCACTTAAGATCAGCATTAGTGCCAATAAACCACTCAAGAAAAGACTACTTATTCGTTTCATCATATCACCTCTTTCATGATTATTATCGCAACTTCACTAAAAGTCAATTTCACAACGAAAAAATCTATCAGTTTTCATTTTTTTCATCTATTTTTCCATATTTACCCGCGCAATTTCATCAATCCTCTATTTTTCGACTTTTATAATATATACCCCCTATATTTTATGATTATTTCCCATATAAAAACAGTGATAATATAACTATAAAACTCTTTTATACAAAGGTTTTTATAGTGTTTTTCAAAACATTTTAAAATACCCCTGTTTTTATATACCCAATACCCACATAAGGTATAAAGACCCCTTCTTATCAACGTTTTTCTACATTATGTAAATTTACCCTTGCCTATACAAACGAAATATGGTGTAATGCAAAAAAAGATAAAGGATTTTAAACAATGGCTGAAACGATTCAAAATTTCTTAACAGAATACTATTCAATCGCAATTCCACTTAGTATCTTAATTAACATCATCATTAGTCTTTTAGGCGTTATTCCTAGCATCTTTTTAACCGCCATTAATATACAGCTCTTCGGTGTAACAAATGGCACAATCATTTCAATCGCAGGTGAGGCCTTAGGGGCTATTATCTCGTTTTATATTTACCGCATAGGCCTTCAAAAGTTCACTCACGATAAAGTAAATAAGTACCCAAAGGTAGAGCGTCTTCTTTATGTACAAGGTAGAGAGGCCTTTCTACTCGTTCTATCGTTTCGATTGATACCTTTCATCCCATCAAGTATCGTGACTTTATTTGCAGCTCTAGGGAAAATGTCATTACTCTCCTTCAGTATTGCCAGTACAATAGGTAAAATACCGGCATTATTGATTGAAGTATATTCGGCATACCAAGTCATGAACGGAACAAATGAAGCGAAGTGGATTGTGACAATCGCAGGTTGTATCGGATTATATTATTTGTGGAAAAAATGGAGAAAAAAATAAAGAAGGAGCCTATGCTCCTTCTTTATTTTTGAGGTATTTTATTAATAGCTATCCTTTAAATCCTTAGTTAATACCAACAGCACTAAACGATTGCTTAACTGCCGCTACTTCCGCAGAAGTCGCACCATATAAATCAGCTGCAGCTTGTACTGCACCAGCACGAGCTTGGCTAAATGTAGTAGATTGCGTGAAATATTGTGTGTTTGCACGGTAATAAATTGCACCTAACTTATCTTTACCAATGCCCGTTACAGTTACACCCGAATGCGTACCACCATTTGCTAATAAATAAGCTTGTTTATTAATGATACCACTGTTTGTATGAACCCCACCGTTATCACTAGTACCAGTGTAACGCTTAGAATAATGGTCTGGGTCACCATATTTCGCTGGATCACTCATAGAGCGAAGCGCATCTCCCGCTTTACCAGGCGTGTAAATATCTTCACCAATCTCCCAATCTGGGTTACGGTTATCATAGAATTCTACTAAAGTACCAAAGATATCAGAAATCGCTTCATTTAACGCTCCTGATTCATTTTGATAAATTAAGTCCGAGCTATTTTCCGTAACAGCATGCGTTAATTCGTGACCAATTACGTCAATTCCACCAGATAATGAAGTGAATGTTACACCATCTCCATCTCCGTATACCATTTGTGAGCCGTTCCAGAATGCATTATTATACTTACTTCCGTAATGAACTGTTGATTTTAACGGTGCCCCTGCATCATTAATAGAGTTTCTATTAAATGTAGCTTTATAATAATCATATGTTTTACCTGCATAGTAATGAGCATCTACTGCCGCTGCATCATACGCTGCATTGAAAACATTATCTGCATCTACCCATAAAGTTCCTGGCAATGTAGTACGATTTTTCGCATCATATGTGAAAATCGTTGCTCCGCGCGTATTATCTTGTAAGTAGTAAGATGAGCCAGATAATGTTGTATTGAGTGATTTCGTATCTCCTAATACACCTTTACCAGTTCCTACTTTATTTGTTCCTGTTACAGGTTTTACTACTGCTTTCGCATCCTGTTTAGGAGCCTCTTGCTTAATTGGTGATTTATCTTCATTTGCTACATGATCCAATTTATTATATTTATTTAATACTTTACCGCTGTCTGCTTCAATGAAATAGTAGTAGTTTCCTGGACTTGGATCTAAGAAATTTAGATTTACAACATATGCATATGTTGTTTCTTCACCATTTTGATATACATATAAGTCCGCTTTTGGTTCTACCTCATATTTCGGTGTTACCCCTAAATCTTGCTGCGCGATTTCAATTGCTTTTGCGCCTTCAATCTTATTTTTATTTTTTAACTTTTCCTTTTTGTCTAAATCAGGTGCAACTGTTCCAGACAATACTTTTAAAGAACCGTCTTTACTTACGTGAGCTACTTGAGTAGAACCCCATACAGGTACTCCTTCGTAAACTTGTTGCATACGTACTACTGTTGAATCAGTTACAGCATCTTTCTTCACTTGTTTCACTTTGAAAGAATCTTGCGCACTCTTTTCCCCTAGCTTGTAATCACCTTTTGCTGCGTTTAAGTAATCAAACACAACAGATTCTGCTTTCTTACCAGTCGCTCCAGTTAGATCACCAGAAATAAACTCAGGTGACTGTACTGTCTCATTGTACTTCTTCGTAGAGAGTACATTTTTAGAATCCGCAAATGCAGAGCCTGTCCCTCCAAACGTTGTAACTGCCATTCCTGTCGCTAACACTAACGCTAAACTTTTCTTTTTCATGAACCTTCCCCCTAATAAAAAATTTTTTTGAAAAAGAGTAGTTTCATATTAGCATTATGTTTCCACTATTAATATACTAAAAATTCAAATAATTATTTTCTCAAGTTTTGTAGAATTTTGAGGAACAAATATTGAAAAAACCCTTTCCGATTGGAAAGGGTGGAGATTATAAATTAACTTGTTCAACAGTTTTAGCTTGTTGACCAACAATATCAGGTTTACTGCTATATTGATGTATTCCTCCAGCAACTGTAAGAGTCAATATAAACGCCAATACTCCAAATACCATCTTTTTCATGTTTATTCCTCCTTATTATCATTCATTAAATCAATAACTAACCTATAATATCGATTACTTTCTTCAAATCTCGATAAACTGGAAAAATGTTCTGCTAGTTCAACGTATACTTTCTTTAATTCTATTTTATTTCCTGCAGATTTATACAACGGGATAGCCTCATTTTCCAAAAATGCTTTATAATCTTTTGCTTCTTCAAAATATTTATATCTAAGCATTAAAAGCAAATATAATTTTGCATTAAATCTCTCTTCCTGTTTTGCTGCATCAATTCCCTTATCAATTAATGTCCTTGCCTCTTCCAATTCTTCTAATTTAATGCATACTAATGCCATTTCGTATATTGTATCTAAATAGTTTAAATCTATTTGTTTTTGAAGTTGTAGACTATCTAAATAATATTTTTTCGCTTGCTGATATTTGCCTTTTTTATAATAGATACTTCCCATATTACTTAAAGTAATAGCTAATAGTACATCCTTATCAGCAAAAGATGTGGCCTCTCTCAATATACTCTCATACATTTTTAAAGCTTCTTCATACTGACCTTTTTCTGTATAACTTACCGCAATAAGGATTTGGCAATTAATTATGTTTCTAAACTTATATTCACTACGAAATCCTTCTAATGCCATATTTACAAAATGAATTGCAAGATGATGAATATCTAAATGAGTATATGCAAGCGCTATATTATAATACAAACCTGTTTCATGATACCCTTGTTCTTTGGCCATTACTTCTGTTTTTAATAAGTAATCTAGCCCATCCTTCCATCTATACTGTAAACAGCACAATAATCCTCTACTATACATATATAACAACTTCTGAAATGGAGAATATTTTTTATATACCTTCTTCAACTTATCTAATTCTTCTTCGAGTGCAGAAATATCCCTTTTCATAATTAAATAACGTGTATACAGCAGTTTATAATAATTTATAATTTCAAAATCCAACACATGCTTCATTTCACCTTGCAACTCTTCATATATACGTTCTACTTGTTGCTTGTCTAAATGAACTAGTGCATTTAACCATTCATCTAGCTTCCCCTTCACATCTTCTTCTACATCTCTCAAATCCGTCACAGCAATTTCTAGTCTTGCGCAGAGCAATTGTAGAATTTCTTCTGATGCTTCGATCTTTCCATTTTCGATCTTACTTAAGTATGAGACAGAACAAATGCCCTGACATAATTCTTCTTGTGTCATTTTTTGCTGAAGCCGTTTGTAAAAGACTTGTTTGCCTATTTTTTCTAATGTTTGTTGCATTGTCCTCCTCCATTCTCATTACCCCATTACTCTAATAATACATAAAATCTGGAGAAATATAAATTGATAAATATAAATTTTCTAAAAAATATGCATAATTTCATTTTTTTCTCTCTTGACTTCACTTCAATATCTCTTCTTTGCTACGAATGGTGAAAAATTGGTATACTATAACCAAATTATGGAGGTGTTCTCGCGATGACTCATTATAAAGACGATAGTTATGCCTTACATACAGACCTATATCAAATCAACATGGCTTATACATATTGGAAAGATGGTATTCATAATCGCCGTTCTGTTTTTGATTTATATTTTCGAAAGCTTCCATTTGAGAACGGCTACGCTGTTTTTGCTGGCCTTGAGAAAATTGTAGAGTACATAGAAAATTTCAGTTTTACTGAAAGCGATATCGCTTATTTAGCAGAATTAAAATTTGAAGAAGAATTCCTTCATTATTTACAAAATATGAAATTCACTGGGACGATTCGCAGTATGCAAGAAGGTGAAGTTGTATTTAATAACGAGCCTTTATTACGTGTTGATGCACCACTGGGTGAAGCACAAATTATTGAAACCGCCCTCTTAAATATTGTGAATTACCAAACATTAATTGCAACAAAAGCTGCTCGTATGAAACATGCTGCAAGTAATGATGAGCTTTTAGAGTTCGGCACAAGACGTGCCCATGAGTTCGATGCCGCCCTTTGGGGGACACGCGCTGCCTTTATTGGTGGTTTCTCCTCTACAAGCAACGTTCGTGCTGGGAAACGCTTCGGGATCCCTGTAGCTGGCACACACGCTCACTCTTTCGTTCAAGCATATCGCGATGAATACGTTGCGTTTAAGAAATACGCTGAAACTCATAAGAAGTGCGTCTTTCTCGTTGATACATATGACACATTGAAATCTGGTGTTCCAAATGCAATTCGTGTTGCAAAAGAATTTGGGGATCGTATTGATTTCTATGGTATACGTCTTGATAGTGGTGATATGGCTTATTTATCGAAAAAGGCACGAAAACTACTAGATGAATCAGGGTTTACAAATACAAAAATTATCGCTTCTAGCGATTTAGATGAATACACAATTATGCACCTTAAATCTCAAGGGGCAAAAATTGACGTATGGGGTGTTGGGACAAAATTAATTACGTCCTTTGAGCAACCTGCATTAGGGGCTGTTTACAAACTAGTTGCAATTGAAGATACTGACGGAAAATTAAATGATACGATTAAAATTTCATCTAATCCTGAAAAAATTACCACTCCAGGACTGAAACGAATTTATCGTATTATCAATCGGGTTAACGATCATGCAGAAGGCGATTATATTGCGTTAGATTCTGAAGAACCTGGAAAAGAAGAGCGCTTAAAAATGTTCCATCCAGTTCACACATATATAAGTAAATTCGTAACAAACTTTGAAGCCCGTGAACTCCATAAAGACATTTTCGTTAACGGTGAAAGAACATATGAACTACCAAGTATATTAGATATTCAACAATATAATGAACAGAGTCTCGCTCTATTTTGGGAAGAATACATGCGAACTTTAAATCCCGAAGAGTATCCTGTCGATTTAAGCCAAGAATGTTGGGATCATAAAATGAATTACATTCAAACTGTTCGAGAACAAGTTGAAAAAAACATACAAAAGTAAACAGAGAAGTTTCTCCTTCTCTGTTTTTTCAATACTATATGGATATTTGTAAAAAATATATTAAAATAATACGACGAATGTTTTTTATTTGTAAATTTTAATATTATATTATTTTATTAAATCAATTTCAACAAAATAACCAATAAAAAAGAGGACGCAGGTTGCGTCCTCTTTTTTATAAATCTTTCACTCGTAATACACGCATTGCATTTAACACTGCAAGTAGTGTCACACCAACATCTGAGAAAACAGCTTCCCACATTGTTGCAATACCAAAGGCACCAAGTAATAGAACGATCCCTTTTACACCTAAAGCAAAGATGATATTTTGCCACACTATACTTCTTGTGCGTTTTGCAATTTTTACAGCTGTCGCAATTTTTGAAGGCTCATCAGTCATAATAACGATGTCTGCCGCTTCAATTGCTGCATCTGATCCTAAACCACCCATCGCAATACCAACGTCTGCACGGGCTAATACTGGTGTATCGTTAATACCGTCACCAACGAAGGCAATTTTTTCTTTTCCATGCTTCGCTGCATCAATTTTTTCAATCTCTTCTACTTTTTGTTGCGGTAGTAATTCCGCATGAACTTCATCTAAGCCTAATTCTTTACCGACAGCTTCACCAACTGTTTTTGCATCACCAGTTAACATTACTGTCTTTTTAATACCTAGTTCTTTTAACTTTTGAATCGCTTGTTTCGAATCCTCTTTTACCTCATCAGAAATAACAATATAACCTGCATATTTTCCATCTACAGCAACGTGAACTAATGTACCTACTGTTTCTGGTTGTTTAAATTCAATATTTTCTTTTCTCATTAATTTTGCATTACCTGCAAAAATTTCTTTTCCTTGTACTTTTACGACTGTACCGTGACCAGAAATTTCGTTATAATCATCGATTATTTTTTCATCAATTGATTTTCCATATGCCTTTCGAATAGATTGGGCAATTGGATGGTTAGAATACACTTCAGCAAATGCCGCATACTCTAATAACTCTTCGCTTGTAGTACCTTCGCTCGGTTCCATTTTTGTAACTTTGAAAACACCTTTTGTTAATGTTCCTGTTTTGTCAAAAACAATATATTTTACATCATTTAAAGCTTCTAAATAGTTACTACCTTTTACTAACACACCACTTTTAGATGCACCACCGATACCTCCAAAGAATCCAAGAGGAATGGATACAACTAACGCACATGGACAAGAGATTACTAAGAACACTAAAGCTCTATAAATCCACTCAGAGAATGTAGCCCCTTCTAAAATAAGCGGTGGAATAAACGCCATGATCGCCGCTGTAATAACTACAACTGGAGTGTAGTAACGCGCAAACTTCGTAATAAAGTTTTCTGTTGGTGCTTTTTTACTGCTTGCATTTTGAACTAAATCTAAAATTTTCGATACAGTTGATTCACCAAACTCTTTTGTAACTTCAATTGTTAATACACCGTTTTGGTTCACAAAGCCACTTAATACATCATTTCCAACTTCAACTTCACGTGGTACAGATTCACCAGTTAATGCTGAAGTATCTACCATTGATGTTCCTTCAATTACTTTTCCGTCTAATGGTACTTTCTCACCTGGCTTAACGATAATATAATCGCCAATTTGTACATCTTCTGGTGATACTTGTTTCGTTTCATTCCCAATCTTTACATTCGCATAATCAGGACGAATATCCATTAATGAAGTAATTGATTTTCGAGAGCGGTTTACCGCAATGCTTTGGAATAGTTCTCCTACTTGATAAAATAGCATTACTGCTACAGCTTCTGAATATTGCTGAATTGCAAAGGCTCCTACAGTTGCAATTGCCATTAAGAAGTTTTCATCAAATACTTGGCCACGAGTTATGTTTCTTACCGCTCTCCAAACGATATCTCCACCTATTAATAAATAAGCAAGGACGAATAACGGAATTGTTACCATTTGTGGTAAGCCCGCTAATGCAGCAATTGCTGTCAAAATTCCGCCGACCACTAATCTCCCTACCATCTTTTTCACGTTTGCTTCACCATGATCGTGACTATGTCCGTGGTCATGACCGTTCTTCTCTTCACGAACAACTTTCACATCTGGCTCTAACTTTTGAACGACATTTGTTATATTTGCTACAGTTGCTTCTAGTTCTCTTTTATTCGCAACTTCTACTCGTAGTTTCTTCGATACGAAATCAACAGTTGCTTCTGAGACAGCTGGCATTTCCTTCACTTTATTTTCAATTTTCATTGCACAGTTCGCGCAATCTAAACCTTCTAATATAAATACTTCTTTAGCAATTTTATTTTTTTGTTCTTCTTGCACTTTAATATGCGGTTCTAATTTTGTAACGAGTTGTTTTGCTTCCGTAACAACTTCGTTTTCTTTATTTTGTGCTGTTTCTAAGATCATTGTCTTTGTTGCGAAGTTTACAGAGCAAGAATTTACTCCTTCTATATTCCTAACACCTTTTTCAATTTTCATTGCACAATTCGCACAATCTAAACCTTCTAACATCAGTTTCTTTTTCACTAACGCTTCAGCCATCGTTCTCCCTCCTCGCGTTCTTTTTATTCTTCTTCGTTTACGTGTTCAAACGCTTGCTCGAAGATATGAATTACGTGCTGGTCAGCTAACGAATAATAAACAACCTTTCCTTCTTTACGATTCTTCACAAGTTTCGCTTGCTTTAACACACGAAGCTGATGCGAAATAGATGATTGTGTCATTCCTAATAAATAAGCTAAATCACAAACGCACATTTCAGCTTCAAATAGCGCATGTAATATTCTCGTACGTGTACGGTCACCTAATACTTTAAATAGTTCTGCTACTTTACTTAAACTTTCATCAGTTGGAATTGTTTGTTTTACTTGCTCAACAACTTCTTCATGAATTATCGTTTGAGAACATGTCTCTTGTGGTGTTTCTACTTTATTTCCAGCCATTATAGCTCACCTCTTTAATTGAACATATGAACAATCATTCATATATCTTATACTCTTATTATATGAGCGCCTACTCATATGTGTCAATGAAATCTGAATTTTTTTTATGAACATTTCGTTCACATTTTAGTAAGGCATATACATATTTTCCGCATCCTCTATATTCTCATACAAAAAAGGATGTACAATTCGCACACCCTTTTTTCATATTCCGACATAAAAATTCAACAAAGTAATATATGTTCCCTTTATTTCAACAAAAGAAAAAGCCTTGCGCGCTCCCTAGACGCACAAGGCTTACTGTGTTTATATCCCTTTAATTAGCTTGATCTAAATTATCCTGCGAACTTCCATCGTCTTTTAAATGACTATGCTTTTTCGAATAAACAAAGTATACAACTACTCCAATCGCTAACCAAATACCAAAGTATATCCATGTTGTTAACGGTAAATTTACCATTAAGAATAGACAACATGCAATTGAAATAATCGGTAAGATCGGTACAAGTGGTACCATAAATCCACGTTGTAATTTCGGATGCGTTTTACGAAGAATGATAACAGTTACACCAACCATGGCGAATGTTAATAACGCTCCAATATTCGCTAAATTCGACAATTCTTTTAAATCGATAAATCCAGCAATTAAAGCACTACCAATTCCTGTTAACCAAACTGAAAATGTTGGCGCTTCAGTCTTCTTGTTAATTTTCGCAAAAGATTTTGGTAATAAACCGTCACGACTCATTGCGAAGAATACACGTGTTGTCGCATAAATGTAAGCGAAAATTACAGCCATAATACCGATTACAGCTCCAATAGCAATTACACCAGCCACTTTATCTTGTCCTACAACCTCTAACACATATGCCATCGCTTCCGGTACATCTAGCTCTTTATAAGAAACCATACCCGTCATAACGAGACAAACTACAACATAAATGATTGTACAAATAACTAACGAAGCAATAATACCAATTGGTAGATCACGTTGCGGATTTTTTACTTCTTCAGCAGAAGTTGCTAATGCATCAAATCCTAAGAAAGCAAAGAATACTGCTGCTCCCCCTGCGAACACTCCACTTAAACCGTAAGGTGCAAATGGTATCCAGTTTTCTGGTTTCACGTAGAATACACCAACTGCAATGAATAAAACAACAATACCAATTTTAATTAATACCATTATGTTATTCACACGCTTACTTTCTTTCGTACCTCGTGATAATAACCAAGTTATCACTAACGTAACGATAACTGCTGGTAAGTTTACCATACCACCTTGCGCTGGAATTGTTAGCAACGCTTTCGGAATTTCAAGTCCCAGTCCACTCACTAAATTATTGAAATAACCAGTCCATCCGCCAGCTACTGCGGCAGTCGTTACGACATATACGGATAGTAATGTCCATCCCATTAAATGAGCAACAAACTCACCAATTGTTGCATACGAATATGTGTACACACTACCTGAAACAGGAAGTGTAGATGCAACTTCTGCATAACATAATGCTGCAAATCCACAAACAATTGCTGCAATCATAAATGAAAAAATAACTGCTGGACCAGCATCTCTTGCTGCTACTAATCCAGTTAATACTAGAACTCCTGTACCAATTATCGCACCAATCCCTAGCATTGTTAGGTCAAATGCCCCTAGCGTTTTCGTCAAAGTTTTACTTTTACTTTCCCCTAACAATTGCGTAACGGATTTCTTTTTAAATAGGTTGGCCACGATGTATGCCCCCTTTTACTAAGAAGAGCTAAGAGGTATTATCTCTTAGCTCTTATCATGTTGTATTATATATTGTTCGATTTTGTTTTGTATAATGCTTCTATTAGCAAGATACTGTTTCTGCTTCTAATAATTCTTTAGCACCTTTGTACTCTACACCGTGAGCTTCTGCAACTGCTTCAAATGTTACATAGCCATCTAATGTGTTAATACCTTTTAGTAATGCAGAGTTGCCTAGGCAAGCTTCTTTGTAGCCTTTGTTCGCAATTTGTACTGCATATGGTACTGTTACGTTTGTTAATGCAAGAGTTGATGTACGTGGAACCGCACCTGGCATGTTTGCAACTGCATAATGAACAACGCCGTGTTTTTCGTAAGTTGGGTTATCATGAGTTGTAATACGGTCAGTTGTTTCGAAAATACCACCTTGGTCAATCGCGATATCTACAACAACAGAACCTGGTTCCATTGATTTAATCATTTCTTCTGTTACAAGTTTTGGAGCTTTTGCACCTGGGATTAATACTGCACCGATTACAAGATCAGACTCTTTTACAGCTTCTGCAATATTGTAAGGATTAGACATTAAAGTTTTTACTTGGTTTCCGAAAATGTCATCTAATTGACGAAGACGTTCTGCACTTAAGTCGATGATTGTTACATCCGCACCTAGTCCAACTGCAATTTTAGCAGCATTTGTACCAGCTTGTCCACCACCGATGATTGTTACTTTACCACGTTTAACTCCTGGAACACCTGCAAGTAAGATACCTTTACCGCCTTTGTTTTTCTCAAGGAATTGCGCACCAATTTGTGCAGCCATACGACCAGCTACTTCACTCATAGGTGCAAGTAATGGTAGAGAACGGTTTTCTAATTGTACTGTTTCGTATGCAATCGCAACAACTTTCTTCTCAATTAACGCTTTTGTTAATTCTGGCTCTGGAGCTAAGTGTAAGTATGTGAATAAGATTAAGCCTTCACTGAAGTGTTTGTATTCGCTTTCAATTGGTTCTTTAACTTTCATAACCATTTCCATGTTCCAAGCTTCTTCAGCTGTATCAACAATTTTTGCTCCCGCTTCAACATACTGAGCGTCTGTGAAACCAGATCCTAAACCTGCACCCTTTTGAATGAATACTTCGTGATTGTTACGAATTAAATGTACAACACCTGCTGGTGTCATTGCCACACGGTTTTCGTTGTTTTTAATTTCTGCTGGTACCCCAATACGCATAATGAAATGCCCCCTTATAATTAACAGAAAAAAGAGATTCTTTTTTCTTTTTGTAATAATTAATAACTTATGTCCTTATTCTAGCATAACTTAAAAGTTATGAAAACGCTAACATATCATTTTTATAAAGTTTATATATTTAGAATAGTGTAAATATATAAAACATTGATTCTATTAGGGGTTTCGTGACATTCCATTATCTTTCACTCAATTTTTATTATACTTCTTCAAAATAAACAGTAATCATTTATTATTTGACAATAATGTAACAATGTAAAAAACTAAGCGATAACGTATACATATACAGTTATTACTTTACTTAATACTTTAGAGATATATTCTTTTCACAAAAAAACAGCTGCTAGCATTTAGCTAGCAGCTGGGTAACTTATAAATAATTTTAAAAACAAATCATCTGTCGTCTCAGTAATTTTATCAAACAGATCACTTTCTTCCGCTTCTTGCTCTTTTAACATCTTAATTGTTTCACGTGCATCTTCAGGGTAATCAGTTATGATACCATCTACGTTTAACTTATAATATGCCTTTAAATTTTCCATATCATTTACTGTCCATACGTAAATTGGTTTGTTTAACTTCCTTGCTTCTTTTACTAATTTCTTATTTAACATATATTCTTCTGCTACGTAAAAGTCAGCCTTCACATTCTTTAAGTTAGCTCTACTTGCATACAATATATACCCTACTTTTATATCTGGATTTGCACGCTTAAACTCTTTAATAAGCGGATAGTGTAACGTTTGAATTACACATTGCTTCTCAAATTCATTATCTTTAATCGTTTTTAAGACTTTGTTTACAAAGTCTTTTTCGCCCCCATGAAGCTTCACTTCTATATTAAGTTTGATTTTGCCATTTGCTAGCTTAATGATTTCATCAAGTGTACTTATTTGTCCTGAAAGTCCATCTTGACTAAGGGTAAGCTGCCTTAACTCAGCCATCGTTAAATCTGACACATGCACATTTGCATTTGCGAGACGTTTCAGCTTCAAATCATGTATAACCGCTAGTTCACCGTCTTTCGTTTGTAATACATCTATTTCAGCGTAGTCTGCTTTTGCATCAATAGCACCTTGCACAGCTTCTTTCGTATTTTCTACGCCTTTTGATATATACCCGCGGTGCGCCATAATAATCGGTTCTTTATACGAATTTGAAATAAACGTTACAATGAAGGCAACGACCATTCCCGCAGTAATAATCCCTACAATGTATACGCCAATGAATTTCCAACGATGTTTTTGGAAGAAACATTTATCTGCTTTCGTTTTCGAATAATCTAATCCTTCTTCTAATAAAACATCTTCAACCGGTACCTTTTGTAAGTATAATCGCGTAATCGCCATAATATAAAATGGCGTCACGATAAAGCTGAATAAATACAATGTGCTCGTTAAAAATACAGAAATCGTTGATTCAGCTAATAATGCAAATGTTCCTTTCGGGTTTGTAAATTCATAAACACCCCATAGGCACAATAAATATATTCCCAAAAATACGACATATACAATTCCAATTGAAATAAAAAACCCTACTAAAAAGAGTAGTACTTTAAAAAAGCTTTCCTTTACTAAATTTGCACTTTTACGTGCTGCCACGCGAAATGATTTTTGCTCTAAAACAACAATAGGTAGAACGAAAATCCATCGAAGATTCAAATACGCGACTACAGCAAAGAACGTGTAATAACCAACTTGCCCCATCGTTGTCTTAAACAGTTCTCCTGTAATAAAGTTAGGAATTTGAATTTGCGGGATTAATGCCGTTTCATATCCCATATTTAAAAGAGGCAACAATACGACAGCATATAAAATAAATCCTGGTAAGCAATATGTGAAAAGAGTAGGTAAATACGTTACCGTTTTATATAAAATCGGACGTAATTTCACCTTCTGTCTTTTATGAGCGAAATACGAAATAATAATAAGCACCGCAAATTCCGTAAAGATAAGAAACAGTGCTAACAATGATAAAATTACGATTGCTAAGATGCCATAAGGCGTCTTTAAAAACGCTAATAATTCATCATTTGTCGCATTTGCATAACCACCAAAATACAATAACTTATTAAAAATAATTCCAAATAGCGGAACAAACACAATCGCTGCTAATAATTTATAAGCAAGTTGAAAAGTTAATACATTCCAAAAAGCAAATTTAACTGTTTGAAAGGAATGTCTCATTACTCCTGGTATAGATAGTTTTTTACGGTGTTGCATATATTCCTCCAAATTCTAAAACGGTATTTGAGATGGATTCCATATTTCCAGTTCTAATCCATCTTTTTAATAATAATATATTCCGCTTAACATGAACACTCTTATACATATAATGAAAAAAGTGATGGCTACTTCCCATCACTTTTTCATTTATTCTATTTTTTCTCTAGCCCTTGTCCAAATGCTTTCAAGAAGCTAAAACCGAATGTAATAGCTCTATTGATATCTGGATCTTTTAATACTTTAAAGAAATCCATCACTTTTGTTTTTTTGCCACTATTTAATTCATCTGTTGCAAATTGCAATCCTGTAACTAAACTTGACGTAATTTGCTTCGTTATTTCTGGGTCAACTGAAGATAACGCTTCTCCTGCCCCCATCATATTATTTAACGCATTTTTAACGGGTTCACGATTTAATTGCTCCACAGCGATTTTTGAAACATCTTCCTTCGCAGCAAGTAAACTAATTGCCGCATCTAATATACCAGCCTTCTGCAACTGTGCTAAAAGCTGCATCGTTTCTTCTACTGCTTCACGATTATTAGATAGCTCATTTAGAAGTTCATCTGCTACTTGCTGTTTCTGTTCTTCCTCTGTTACAACTTTCTTTTTAATTACAGTAATTTCTTTCGCCACTCTCTCCGCCCCCTAGTCCACAAGTGATACGTATTGTTTTCTTTGCCATTTTTGCTGGATTTCAACACCGTTTTGCGGATTACGCTTTTTATCTCTCGGGTTTGAAGATGGTAACGGACGATTCCCTTTTTCACGTAGTACACGCATCTTTACCATCGTTTGTTTGTACGCTGGTGTACACGTATAAAGATCTGTCGCCGTTCCAGTTAAAATATTGATTGCCGCTTCATTTACCGTTGCATGCATCGGTAAATATAGCTCTTTCCCCGTTACACGATCTGTAACAAGTGCCTGTACTTTAATTTTCCCAAATGGTGATGCTAATTCTACAAGACCACCATCTTTCACATTGCGCTCTAGGGCAAGTTCAGGCGAGATTTCAACGAACACTTCAGATACTTTAGATAAAATACCAGCCGATTTATTCGTCATATTCCCTTCATGGAAATGTTCTAACATACGACCATTATTTAAAAGTAAATCATACTCATCTGGCGCTACAACTGGTGGTACCCATTCATCTAATGATAGACGAGCTAGTTTATCTGGGAAGTTAAATCCGTCCACATATAATAGTGGTGTATCGCTGCCATTATGGCTACCCCAACATAAACTATTCCATCCTTCTAAACGATCGTATGTTGCCTGAGAATATAAAGGTGCAAGCGATGCAATTTCATCCATGATTTCACTTGGATTTTCATAATTCCAGTCCCCGCCAAGTGCACGAGCTACTTTTTGTAAAATCCACCAGTCTGGCTTTGAATCACCAAGCGGCTTCAATACTTCATATAATCTTTGAATACGGCGCTCTGTATTCGTAAATGTTCCCTCTTTTTCTAAGCTTGGTGCTGCCGGTAAAATAACATCTGCAAAACGAGCTGTTTTCGATAAGAACATATCTTGAACAACAAGGAAATCTAAATTCGCTAAAATATGTTGTACATGGTTGGCATTCGAATCTACCAAAGCCATTTCTTCACCCATAACATACATACCACGCAGTTTTCCTTCATCTGCCGCAAGTAACATTGCAATATTATTTAAGCCTGGTGCTTTCGGAATTGTAGTACCGTATGCTTTTTCAAATTTCGCACGGAGCGCATCATCTGAAACTGCTTGGTAACCTGGAAGCCAGTTTGGTAATGTTGCCATATCACAAGCGCCTTGTACGTTATTATGTCCGCGTAATGGATATGCTCCTGCACCAGGACGACGATAATTACCCGTAACAAGCAATAGATTTGAAATTGCTGCTGAAGTTGTACTTCCTCCAGTATTTTGAGTTACACCCATTCCCCAAAGTACACAAGTACCATCTGCTTCATATACCATACGAGCCATTTCTTTCAGATTTTCTTTCGAAATCCCCGTAATTTCTTCTGTATAATCAAGCGTATACTTTTCTACCATTTTGCTATATTCATCAAAATTCTTCACATTTTCAGCTATGAACTTTTTATCGTGCCAATCTTGATCAATAATATATTTCGTAATACCAGCGAGCCATACATAATCAGTTCCTTGGCGCGGATGAATGAATAAATCCGCACGCTCTGCCATTTCATGTTTACGAAGGTCCGCCACAATTAATTTTTGGTCATGTAATTTATGAGCACGTTTTACACGCGTTGCAAGTACAGGATGTCCTTCTGTTGGATTTGCTCCAACGATAATGACAAGGCCTGCTTCCGCAATATCCTTCACTGTTCCAGCGTCCCCTCCCATACCGACAGTTTTAAATAAACCATCTGTTGCTGGAGATTGACAATAACGGGAACAGTTGTCTACATTATTCGTTCCATATATTTGACGGGCTAGTTTTTGCATAAGATAATTTTCTTCATTCGTTACTTTCGAAGAAGAAATAAATCCAAATGCATCACTTCCATATTCTGATTTAATATGCTGCATATTGGATGCAACAACTTCAAGAGCCTCTTCCCATGAAGCTTCAACAAACATATCTCCTTGGCGAATTAATGGCTTTGTAATACGATCTTCACTGTTTACAAAATCCCATCCAAATTTTCCTTTTACACATGTGGAAATACCGTTAACCGGCGCATCTGAAACAGGCTGTACTTTCAAAATGTGGCGGTCTTTCGTCCATACTTCAAATGAACAACCTACACCACAAAATGTACAAACTGTTTTTGTTTTATTCACTTTCGTCTTACGCATCGCAGCCTCTACTTCTGAAACTGCTAAAATACTACTATATCCCGGCTCTACATCCTTTACAAAATCAATCATCGGATCTAACACATCCGGTTTCAATCCTGTCATGAATCCAGCTTCACCCAGCATTGTTTTTTCCATTAACGCATTACATGGACATACTGTTACACATTGTCCACAACTTACACAAGATGAGTCATTTATACTTACACCATTGTCCCATATAACACGTGGACGGTCTAAGCTCCAATCAATCGATATAGTTTCATTCACTTGTAAGTTTTGACATACTTCTACACACTGCCCACAAGCAATACATTGATTTGGATCATATCGATAAAATGGATGTGACATATCCACTTCACACGCACTTACTTTTGGCTCATACGGATATTTCTGTTCCTCAATTCCCATCATATGTACTGTATTATGGACTTTACAGTTACCATTATTGTTATCACAAACGGTACAATACAGTAGGTGATTCTCTAATATTCGATCCATTGCCTCAGTCTGTGCCTCTTTTGCACGCTGGGACTGTCTTTCGATATGCATACCGTTCTCTAATTTCGTTGAACAAGCACGCAATAACTTTCCATTTACTTCTACAATACACGTATCACAAGTTTGAATTGGATCTACTTCTGGTACATGACAAATTTGAGGATGTTCCAAATTACTCTCGTTAAATAATTGTAGTATCGTCTTTTCACCTGATGCAGAAAATTCTTTACCATCGACGGTTACACGGACTGTCTGTTCTGCCATAGTTTCCCCTCTCCTTACAACCAACTGTACAACACAATTATGAATCCGTTTTCAAAACCGCATTACTGTACATATTTTTGAAACGCTCTACCCAAATACTTTCTTATGAAGTCGATTCTAGATGTTATAAGGTATAACTACGAAAGCTTGAAAATATCACTATTCTACAGTTCTATTATATCGTACATATACAATAATAACCAAAATAATCTGTGATCTTCTTGTTAATAGGTGTTTTTATTTTTCCCATTGTTTTATGATAAATGTGGGAGAGAAATACATATAAAAGGGGAATTAAATATGGGGCCTACGCAAGAGACTTATACAATTGTACGTTATCAATCTGGTACATTTTCAAAACAACTTGACGAGATTGTTACAGAATCTCCTATTACTATTAAATTGAATGGTGAAGAATATGTAACAGTCGTATGCACACCAAATTATATTGAAGATATGGTAATTGGTTTTTTAATTTCTGAGGGGATTATTTCTTCCTATAACGATGTTGAAGAACTATGGGTTCAAAAAGATAACGGAATTGTCCATGTAAAATCATCAAAAGTGAATCCGCTCTATCAAACTTTATATAATAAACGATACATCACTTCTTGCTGCGGAAAAGGTAGACAAGGTTTTATTTTCGTAAACGATGCGGCAAAAGCAAAAGACTTACATGATATACATGTAAAAATTACTCCTGAAGAATGTTTTTACTTAATGAATACTTTACAACAATCTTCCACTACCTTTCGCCAAACTGGTGGTGTTCACAATACCGCGCTATGTGATCGAAATAATATCCTTCTATCAAGAATGGATATCGGAAGACATAATGCATTAGACAAAATATACGGTCATTGTTTACGCAATGATATATCTGTTAAAGGAAAAATTATCGCATTTAGCGGACGTATTTCATCCGAAATTTTACTCAAAGTTTCAAAAATCGGATGTGAAATTGTTCTATCTAAATCTGCCCCAACAAAACTAGCATTGCAACTTGCTCACGATTTAGGCATTACAGTCGTAGGATTTATTAGAAATGAATCTTGTAATATTTACACACATCCACATCGAATTGATGGTTATCAATCGAATAACTAAAATAGCTCCTCAATTGAGGAGTTATTTTAGTTATGAAAATGTAATATATTAAAGACTTGAATAGTTAATAAAGTTAATATATAATTTCATTACATATTAAAAAACAAAGCATTGTAGCATATATCTTTTCATTCTTTTACAAATTAAAAGAGACTGCTAACAAAACACATACACAATCTTATAAAAGTAATGGATTTATTTTATTTGAAATCGACCAAGGAGGTTACAACTATGGAAATTCGCTTATTAACGACAGAGGACGCAGAAATATATTTAAAAGTTTGTATGGAAGGTTTAACGAAGAACCCGGAAGCTTTTAGCTCTTCCTATGAAGATGTTTTGAAACATGAGGATCCTGTAGCTGCTATGGCAAAACGATTAAGCAATCCGGATAAGTATACTCTAGGGGTCTTCAAAGATGATGATTTAATCGGCATTGCTACTTTAGAAACAAAGCCTTTTATTAAACAAGAACATAAAGCAAAAATCGGTTCCGTTTTCGTTTCCCCAAAAGCGCGTGGCCTTGGAGCAGGACGAGCTCTTATTAAAGCAATTATTGAAAATGCCGATAAATTACATGTAGAACAACTTATGCTCGATGTTGTAGTTGGTAACGCCGGTGCCAAAAAATTATATGAATCATTAGGTTTCCAAACTTACGGTGTACAAGAGCGTTCATTAAAACATAACGGTCAATATTGGGACGAGGAACATATGGTTCTGTTCTTAAATGATTAATACTTCAATATAGTTTTCCAAAAGCATCTTTTTATTAAGAAAGATGCTTTTTTCATTACAACAATGTAATCTTCATGTCACCTTTATCGATCGTACCAATCCTTACCATTCATTATACTAAAAATATAAAGTGACACTTTACTCAGTGGGGAACCACATCTCACACTGATCGCATGTACTTGATATGTAAAGGAGAATGTGACATGAAACAAAACAAACGAGCTATGCTTTTAATATTTACTACAGCAATTATAACTTCTGGATTAGCAATTTTACCTTGGTTTATTATATAGAAATACTCCCCCTAACAACGAAAAAAGCTGATTGCTTCTTAAGAAGCAATCAGCTTTTTTTATATTATAAAATCCCCAAAATTTTATTTACGCAACTTATAATAATAACCATAGATACGGCAACGCACATGACAACCGTATTACGATCTTGCTTTTCTTTTTTTGAAATTTCTTCTTTTGAATTCATGTGTATGATCTCCTTTTAAAAAAAGTGTGAGATAGGAAATTTTTCTTATCCGATGCGAGGTGAATACGAAAACCCTCTCTATCTCACATACACAATAGAATGGAATTGTCATTTTATAAATAAAATGACATGACGTTATGTCGCAACATAGGGTATTTTGTGTCGCTACGTTTTCTATTATAAAAAATAGTTGTGCAAAACTAGTGCATTTTTTATGTCAATTACTCTGAGCGAAAAAATCAGCCCTCCATTCAATCACATAAAAAGAGTTTTTTATTATTTTCATGTAAACTATACAAGTAGAATGAACAGTTTGGGGTGCACAAGATTATGGTAAAAATTTTATTAGTAGACGATGAAGAACGTATGTTACGATTATTAGATCTGTTCTTAAGCCCTCGCGGCTATTTTTGTATGAAAGCTACCTCTGGCCTTGAAGCACTAAAATTAATCGAACAAAAAGAATTCGATATTATTTTATTAGATGTTATGATGCCAAATATGGATGGATGGGATACTTGCTATCAAATTCGTCAAATTTCCAACGTTCCTATCATTATGTTAACAGCTCGCAACCAAAACTACGATATGGTGAAAGGCCTCACGATGGGCGCAGATGATTATATTACAAAACCATTTGATGAGCATGTATTAGTCGCACGAATCGAGGCTATATTACGCCGTACAAAAAAAGATGGCTTTGTTAGTTTCAATGGTATTGAGTGGGATAAAACAAAACATACTGTCACAGTTTATGATGAAAAAATCTCGCTAACTCCTATCGAATTTTCGTTACTCGGGCTATTTTTGCAAAATACAAACCGTGCTTATAGCCGAGATGATTTAATCGAAAAAATTTGGGGCTATGAAACAGATATCGAATATAGAACAATTGACTCACACATTCGTAATATCCGTGATAAACTACGCAAAAAAGGATTTCCGATTGAAGATTACCTAGAAACGGTCTATAAAGTCGGATATAAATGGAAAAGTGAATAATTACTTCGGTCAGTGGGAAATCGTATACCACTGACTCTTTATTATGAATAAGGTATGGTGAAAAAATGAGTAAACTTTCCCTTAAAATTGGGACATACTTTTTAATATTAGCTTTATGTATTGAAACAATTGCTTTCGTATCTTTTTATAAAAGCCTTTCAAAAATGCGTATTGTAGAGGAAACAGATGCTCTTTTAGAGAAAGGTAATCGCTATAGTAAAAAAATTAAAAGCCGCGAGAGACGGGATGAATATTATAAAGAAATGAAACACGCTGAACATAATAAAAATCCTAAACGTCCTGTGTACCCTGAGTTCGATATTACGAATGAGGCTGCACACTTAGTTGAATCGGAATCAATTTCTAACTCCGATATAGCTATCATTATTACTGACCATAACGGCAAAATTATTTCCACCTCAGAACCCGTAACAAAAGATATGCAAAAACAACTTACTTGTAAAACAGAAACTGTCCCAGACGGCGGCTTAGTCGTTGAAAGGAACTGGAAAAAATCAAAGTTCATCACAACAGTAAGCCCACTTAACACAACAAAGTTTCAAGGAAAGCTATATATGTTATTAAAAACATCTTTCCTAGAAAATATGTTGCTTAAACTCATGAACCAATTTCTTATCATTAGCGTTTTAACAATTATTTTAACAACAATTTCTGTCTTTGTTTTTTCACGCGTTATTACAGAACCACTTGTAAAAATGAAGAGAGCGACAGAAAAAATGTCAAAATTAAACAAGCCAATTCAATTAGGTATTAAACGAAATGATGAACTCGGAAGTTTAGCAAAAACAATTGAAGATTTATCGAGTGAACTTACGTATATGAAAAAAGAGCGCAATGAATTTCTCGCTAGTGTCGCTCATGAACTATTAACTCCATTGACCTATATGAAAGGTTATGCGAAGGTAGCAAAGAGAGACTCTTTAACAAAAGAGGAGCGAGAAGAATACTTACAAATCATTGAGGATGAAACGGATAGTGTAACCGATCTCGTCCAAGATTTATTTATGCTTGTACAATTAGAACAACACCAATTTGTTATAAAAAAACAAAAAGTGCTTCTTCAGCCATTTTTAGAACGAATGGTAGAAAAAACAAAAACAACATTAACAAATAAGCAAATGCAGCTTCATGTATATTGCAAAGATGATTTAGAAGTTTGCATAGACGAAAGACGTATGGAACAAGTTATGTTAAATTTATTACACAACGCTTATCAACATTCGCCAGAAAACACATCTATTACGATACGTGTACTCATGAAAACAGATTCTTTTACAATAAGTGTACAAGATGAAGGTGAAGGTATTCCTGAAGAAGATATCCCGCATATTTTTGACCGCTTTTATCGTGTCGATAAATCTAGAACACGAGCTACAGGCGGAAAAGGTATCGGGCTAGCTGTTGCAAAGGAAATTGTAGAATTGCATAACGGTTCCATTCTAGTAACAAGCCAATTAGGAGCGGGAACAAACTTTATAATCGAGCTACCTTTTGAATAATATGCGTGTGAAAACACCAGTAGTAGTAAACACTACTGGTGTTATTTTGTTCATAAAAACAGCTCATCTAAGCTAAGCTTTTGAAATTATTCTTATTTCAATATAAAATAAAGTGAAACTTTAATCCATGGAAAGGTTCACTCCATGGATTATTAGTTGAACCAATCGGGCATTTACGGGCATTTATCTCCCACTTAACTTCCGCGCATTTGCCGAATTTTAAAGTTGGAGTCTTACTGCCCGCGAATAGCGGGATAAAGGTACATTTGCAAAGATTTGGAGGGTGATATAATTGGATATCCATGTATTAACAAAAGACGAAGCAGAAATTTACTTAGAACTTCGCGTAGAAGGATTAAAGCAAAACCCTGAAGCATTCAGCTCTTCTTATGAAGATATTATTAATAAAGAGTGTGCGATTGAATATAAAGCACAAAAATTAGCACAAGATGAAAACTATACGCTAGGTGCATTTAAAGATGGAAAATTAATCGGGGTTGCAACACTGGAAACGAAACCATATGTAAAACAAGAACATAAAGCTAAAATCGGTTCTGTATATGTATCTCCAAAAGCGCGTGGACTTGGAGCAGGAAAAGCACTTATTAAAGAATGTCTTGAGCTTGCTAAATCTTTAGAAGTAGAACAAGTTATGCTTGATGTTGTTGTTGGCAACGATGGAGCGAAAAAACTTTATGAATCATTAGGTTTTAAAACATTCGGTGTACAAGAACGTTCA
This sequence comes from Bacillus sp. AR8-1, assembly GCF_008042345.1. NCBI lineage: Bacteria > Bacillati > Bacillota > Bacilli > Caryophanales > Bacillaceae > Bacillus > Bacillus sp. AR8-1. Next base: position 68,555 of record NZ_QNUB01000006.1, on the reverse strand, counting down.
TTAAAATATAACGGACAATATTGGGACGAAGAGCATATGGTCTTATTCTTAGATGAAAATAAATAATAAAAAACATCCTCATGTTTGGAGGATGTTTTTTACTTTCTTGTAAACCATGCCGTGTGTAATAATTGAATCGCTTTCGCAATTTCTTCCTCTGATAATATCGCAAACCCAAGTAAAACTACATTTTCAGGTGCAGTATCGTCTTTATAGTACGTAGACACAGGATATATTTTGATACTATGTTTCGCAGCTTCTTGAATTAATTCTTCTTCCCGCATTCCATTATGCACTTTTAATAAAATGTGTAATCCCGAATCTTCTCCTATCACTTCAACACGATTAGAGAAATACTTCTCTATTTCAAAAACAAGTCGATCTCTCTTCTTTCGGTAGACGACACGCATTTTATGAATATGTTTTTCCCAATAGCCTTCATTTAAAAATCTTCTAATCACTTCTTGGTCCATTCTTGAAACACTTTGTGTATAAAATAAATATTGCTGTTGATACTTTTTAATTAATTTCTTCGGCAACACCATATAGCTCATCCGTAGCGATGGTAATAATGCTTTAGATAGCGTCCCCATATAAATAACTTTCCCCTCTGTATCTAACCCTTGCAGCGCCGGTATAGGCTTTCCAGAATAGCGAAATTCACTATCATAATCATCTTCAATAATATACCTGCTCTCTTCTTTCTTTGCCCATTGTAAAAGCTGCACCCTTCTCGTAATAGGCATAATCATTCCATATGGAAACTGATGGGAAGGTGTAACAAATACAACATTCGCATTGCTATTTTCTAAATCTGCAATACAAATTCCATCTCTATCTAAAGATAACATTTGGACTCTTGCTTCTCCCTGTTCAAAAACAACCATCTTCCTATGATACCCTGGGTTTTCAACTGCATAATTGCTTCCCTTTAACAATTGAAACAATAGTTTCACTAATATTTGTGTTCCCGCTCCTAATACAATTTGACTAGCTGAACAACGCACACCTCTAGATTCATACAAATAATTCGCAATCTCTTCTCTTAAGCTTGCTTCTCCTTGAGGGTGTCCTAGAAAGAGAAGTTCGTTATTATACGGCTGCCATACTTCATTTACAATTTTCCGATACATATTGAATGGAAAAGCATTTGTATCAATTCCTGTTTGTGTAAAATCAAATTTATAACTCTTCTCCTGAAACGGTACTTCTTCTATTCTATCTCCGCTATCCTCTACATGAACCATTTGCTCAATCTTGCATACAAAATAACCTTTTCTCGATATCGACTCAATATAACCTTCTGCAAGTAATTGTTCGTACGCTGCCTCTACTGTATTTTTACTTACTTGTAAATGTATCGCTAACTTTCGCTTAGCCGGTAATTTCGTAAAAGGGACAATCGATCCATCTTTAATCTCTTTTTTTATATACTCATACAATTGCACATACAATGCCTTTTTACTATTCATATTTAAATTAGGCGTTAATTCTAACATAATATCTGACCCCTTAATAAAACTAAAATCTGATACTTTTTACAGTACCAGATTTTATATATAATTCCTTTTATCATGTCACACATAAAAAATCAAATACCGGAGAGGAGAAACATGATAATGAACAATGGTAGACGTATCGGACTCATTATGATTATTACAGGGGCTACATTATGGGGATTATCTGGTCCAATGATTCAGTGGCTATTTCAACATACTAATGTATCCTCAATTGATTTTTTAACAATTCGATTGTTGCTTGCAGGAATATTTATTTTGTCTTTCTTACTTATAAAGAAACAAAACATATTTCAAATTTGGAAACACCCTAGATATTCTATACAACTTATTATTTTTTCTATTCTCGGCATGCTTGGTGCGCAATACGCCTTTATCGAAACAGTTCATATTAGTAACGCGGTCACAGCAACACTATTTCAATTTCTAGGTCCTGTTCTTATAACCATGTATGTTGCATTTGAACAAAGAAAATTCCCTGCTTCCATGCAACTATTCGCAATTATAGCCGCGCTAATAGGAACATACTTTATTATTACAAATGGCTCAATTGAAAATGTTGTTTTATCTAAAGAAGCTATTATTTTTGGACTATTAACAGCAATTGGATTTGCATTTTATACCCTTCATCCGGCTTCTCTCATTAAAGAATGCGGGACAACTGTAGTAATTGGTTGGGGGATGTTAATCGGAGGAATTGCACTACTTATTTATAATCGTTCATTCGGGTGGAATCACTTTTCACAAACCCTTACACTAAAAACTTTTTCTATGCTTATTCTTATCATTATTAGTGGTACCCTTTCTTTCCTTCTATATATCGGTAGTCTTAAATATTTAGCAGCAACAGAAACAAGCATTTTATCTAGCATTGAACCCCTTGTAGCTGCCATCGTCTCAATTACTTGGCTAAATGAATCTTTTGGAACATATCAATTATTAGGCGGCGTATGTATCGTTCTGTCCGTTATTTTTTTGACGATGCCTCAAAAAGAAACCGAACCAACCTATACAACTGAACAAGTATAAAGTGAAACTTTAATTAGTGGGGCTATCTCCCACTGATTATTAACCTACACCAATCGGGCTTTTACGGGATAAAAAATGTCAAAAGAGGTCGTACAAAACTTACGACCTCTTTTTATACTTTAAAGGAATTGTCCCGCCTTCTAGCAAATACAATTACACTAACAATAAAAACTAGGAGTGTGGCACCATGAAAAAAATCGGAACTATGCTACTTCTCTCCTTCCTCATCACTGGATGCACACCAGCACAACCTGATTCAAAAGCATCTAAAACTGAAGCTGTCACAACGTCATCCAATCAAGTGAACGCACCTTCCTTCTTTCATCTTAGTGTTTTAAAAGATGTAAATTGGGAAGAAGCCCCCTCATTCATAGACGGAAAAATACCTTTAAAAGGCATCGAAGGAAAAATCGCAATGGCTGATAGTCCTATTATCGCGAATGAACAAAATGAAATAATGTGGTACTTTCTAGATTCTGAAATACCAACTGGAAAATTGTCTATTATTGCGCTAAAACAAGGATCTGTAACTCCGACACCAGTACTCTTTCAAAAAGAAACTTCCAAACAAACTTGGACCACTTCAAATACAATCGATTCTACTGCAAACGAACTCCCTCTCACTATGTCACTACCTTCATCTGGATTATGGTTATTAAATATATATGTGAATGAAAAATATTATGATCAGTTTGTAATCACTGCTGAGTAAAGTGACAAAAATAAACCATTTTCTTACAATAATGTAATTTCTACGTCATGTACTTCGATAGTTGAATTATCTCTCTTCTCTTATACTTAAAGTAAGAAATGAAACGAGGAGAGATGAGAGATGAAAAAAATGATAGAAGTAATCGTAGCAGTAACTGAGGTTTTAGTGAATGGTAAACAAGTTGCAATGGAATTAAATAAATAGTGAAGAAACATAAATAATTCTACACTTCTTCATTATTTTGATTTCTTATCTCAAAAAAGCAGTGCCTTTTAGGCACTGCTTTTAGCTATTAATAACTTGGTATTTTCGTAATTTGCGCCACGCCCGAATCAATAGCTGCTTTCGCTACTGCTTCTGCAACACTTGGAACAACTCTTTTATCTAATGGATTCGGGATTACATAATTCGCATTACGTTCTTCGTCAGTAATGATGTTAGCGATCCCATATGCTGCCGCTAATTTCATCTCTTCTGTAATATCAGTTGCGCGCACATCTAACGCACCGCGGAATATTCCGGGAAACGCCAATACATTATTTACTTGATTCGCATAATCCGAGCGCCCAGTTCCTACTACAGCTGCCCCAGCCTCTAATGCATCCTCAGGGAAGATTTCTGGAATTGGATTCGCCATTGCAAACACAATTGCTTTCTCATTCATCGTCTGTACAAGTTCTTTCGTTAATACGTTAGGAGCAGATACGCCAATAAAAATATCAGCTTGGTGAATCGCTTCTTTTAACGTTCCACGCACATGTTCACGATTTGTCTTTTTGGAAACTTCAATTTGTGCTTCGTTCATCCATGTTTCACCTTCACAAACAATACCTTCTAGGCTAACTAGCGTAATGTGATTTGCACCAGCCTTTAATAATAATTTTCCAATTGCAATTCCTGCCGAACCCGCACCGTTAATAACGATTTTCACATTATCCATTTGTTTACTAACAACTTTTAATGCATTAATAACAGCTGCTAAAACGACAATAGCTGTTCCATGTTGATCATCATGGAATACAGGAATATTCGTTTCTTCTTTTAGTCGTTTTTCAATTTCAAAACAACGCGGTGCTGCAATATCTTCTAAATTAATCCCTGCAAATGTAGGCTCTAAATTTTTTACAAGGGTAACGATTTCATCTACATCCGTTGTGCCTAAACATAATGGGAAAGCATCTACATTCGCAAATTTCTTAAATAAAATACTTTTTCCTTCCATAACAGGCATAGCCGCTTTCGGTCCAATGTTTCCTAAACCAAGTACCGCTGTTCCATCTGAAACAACTGCCACCATATTGCCACGTGCTGTATAGTCATACACCGTTTCTTCATCTGCCGCAATTGCTTTACAAGACTCCGCTACACCTGGTGTATACGTCAGGCTTAAATCATCCGCTGAATTTACTTCTACTTTACTTGTAATTTCAATTTTCCCTACTAATTCTTTATGCAATAACAATGATCTTTCATTAATTTGATTTGCTAACATACTTATAATCTCCCCTTAATTTGACAAGCTAGCTATATGAATATAGCTAGCTTGTTTAATCATGAAAACATCTTTAATAATATTGTCGCTGTTACAACCATTGCCGCTCCGCCTAAACGAGTAGAAATTTGCGCGAACGGCATTAATTCCATACGATTTGAAGCCGATAAAATAGCAACATCTCCAGTTCCACCTAAACCGCTATGACATCCAGTTACAATCGCCGATTCGACTGGATACATTTTCATCACTTTCCCTACAAGAAAACCTGATGCTACCATTGTAAGAACAACCGATGCGCACACAACAACATATCCTACTGAAAGAACTGCTGCTACGTCTTTTAATGGAATATATAGCAATCCTAATCCAACCATTAAAGGCCAAGTTAAATTCTTCGAAATAAATTTATATAAATGGAATGCTCCTTGCTCCATTTTTGCTGGCATTAATTTAAAGTATTTCACAAGTGCTGCTGAGAAAATCATAATGATCGCCCCAGGAATACCGATGAACTTAGAAGCAAATCCTCCGAAGATGAAGAACGTACACGCAATTAATAAACCTGCTCCCATTAATGAGAAGTCAATTGGTTTCTCTGTATTTTGTTCTTTTAATAATTCTGCTTGATTGTCTGTTTTCACTAATACACCGTTACCACTAAGCTCCGGTTTCTTCTCACCTAAACGCTTCATATACCCTGCACTTACAATTGCGAACATATTTCCAATAATAGCTGCTGGAATAAGCTGTGATACAAACGTTGCTGATGATTCATTTAAAATATCACTATAAGCTAGCGACAGTGGTAAAATTCCTTCCCCGATACCACCACTCACAATTGGTACGATGATAAAGAAGAATGTCTGCTTCATTTCAAATCCAAATAATGAACCGACCAATAATCCTACTGCTACAGAAGCTAACGTCCCTACTACTAAAGGAATAAACATGCGAACGAAACCTTGTACTAACACTTTACGGTTCATTCCTAAAATACTTCCGACTACTAAACAAGAAATATATAAATATAAAAAGTTCGATTTTTTCATTAACATAGTCGCGGCTTCCATTGAAGCTGGATTCATCCAGTTAAAAAATACAAGTAATGATGGAATAAATAACGAAAGTATTGCTGGACCGCCGATATTTTTTAAAATTGGAATTCTCATCCCAATATCGCCTAAGAAAATCCCCATGATCATAATAACTGCAAATCCACCAATCATATCTGCTGGCAATTTATTATATACAGATGCCCCATAAATAATAGCAGCCAATACTACATATAACGGTAAAGGTATAACACCGATTTTTACATTCATAATTTTAGAAGCGAAAGATTCTCTTTGTACTTCATTTCCTTCAGAAAATGATACCGCTTCCACATTCTTTTGAATTCCCATATGGCACCCCCTCGTTTTCTTAATAACAATATTAAAACGCTTTCAATAGTAAAAATAGTTTTTGTAAGTTTTGTAATTGATTTTGTAATTAAAAAAAGTATAAGCGACTTATACTAAGTCGCTTATACGTAAAACTCTATTTTCTTTTGATTAACACATCTTAATTTACTTACAGGTCTTCCCACATGTTGGTACATCATTTCGTTTTCTAACACCCCAATGTCAGTCAGAAACATTACATATTTTCGAATAGAAACTCTTGAAATTCCAACTAATTGTGCCATTTCATCTGTTGTAAACACGCTTCCATTCAAAGAATCGATTTTTTGCCAAATTAATTGCAACGTTTGCTTCGTTAACCCTTTCGGAAGCTCTTTCGTGACAGTAGGCTCCCTTTTTTCTTTTTGTAAAATTAACGAATCTAATTCCGATTGACTAATTTTTTGTTGTTCTTTCATGAAAGTAAGTTTTTCTCGATATATAGTTAATGCCTCTTTAAATCGTTCAAATGTAAATGGTTTAATTAAATAATCTACTACGCCATATTGTAATGCTTTTTTTATACTCCCCATATCATGTACAGCTGAAATCATCATAATATCGATTTCTTTTTCTTGGTTCCGGATATACATTAAAAGCTCAAACCCAGTCTCTTCAGGCATAAAAATATCAAGTAATACTAAATCTACTCGTGATTTCTCTAATATTTCTATCGCCGACTTTACTGAGTTAACTGCTTGAACAAGTTCAAACCCTCCTACTTGCTCTAAATAATGCGTATTTAACATCGCTACCATCGGGTCATCTTCTACAATTAAAACTTTAATCATATTTGCCTCTCATCCCTACCTTTAGGTATTTCAATTGTTATCGTTGTTCCCTTTCCTACTAATGAATGTATATCAATTTCCCCATTTATTCGCTGTATACTTTCTTTTACAAGATACAAACCATAACCGCGGTTATCTCCCTTTGTGGAATAACCTTTCGTAAATAATTCCTCTATTTCTTTTTCTTGTATACCTTTTCCCGTATCTTGCACTGTAATAGTTAATATATCCCCTTGTTGTATCTCAACTTCAACTTGCTTCTTTTCACAATTCGTCACTGCCTCTAACGCATTATCAATTAAATTTCCCACAATCGTAATAAGTTCATGAGTAATACTTTCATCATCTATTTCCGGCATATGAGAATCTTCACTTATAATTAATTTGATATTCTTCTCTCTAGCATAGCTGAGCTTACCTAGTAAAAAACCAGCAAATACTGGATTTTTTATTCTTTTCATAACTCCACCAATTTCATATTGATGCTCTGATACCATACCGCTTATATACTTCTGTAATTCTTCATACTGTTTCATATGTGTAAGCCCTAATACGACATGCATCTTATTCATAAACTCATGAGATTGTGCCCGTAATGCTTCTGCATATAGTCTAATACCAGTTAGTTCCTCTGCTAGTTTTCGAATCTCTGTTTTATCACGAAATGTTGCAATTGCGCCAACTATTTCTCCTTTTACATATAAAGGAACTCGATTCGTCACAATCGTAATTCCATAAATATTTTGTTCTTCGTTTAATTGTACTTCTCCCGTTTGCAATACTTCTTTTATACGTGAATTCGGCATATACAACTCAACATCTTTACCGATAAAATCTTCTTCAAGTCCGCTTTTTTTAAATAGACGTTTCGCTTCATTATTAATTAGCGTTACTCTAGCCTCTTTATCTACAGCAATAATACCTTCCTTTACAGATTGTAGCATCGTATTTCTTTCTTCAAGAATTTTTGCTATCCTGTGAGGTTCAAGACCGAATAAGCTTTTCTTTATATGTCTAGCTAGCAATATCGCTCCTATAATTCCGACTAATACTCCAACTCCAACTCCAATATAAATGATATATCTACTTTCCTTAACTCTCTCTTTTACATTATCTGCTGAAATACCGACCGCCACCGCTCCAAGCTGTTCACCCGTTTCAGAAAATACAGGTACAAACACTCGCATTGAAATACCTAAAGTTCCTTCTGCCAGTGATACATGTTCCTTTCCTTTCAATGCAGGCCCTTCATCTCCCCCAATAAAATGATGACCTATTTTTTGAGGATTTGGATGTGATTTTCTTATTCCATTCATGTCCATAACTACAATAAATTGAACACCTGTGTTTTTTAATATCCTATTTGTATACGTTTGGATTGCAGAAGTATCTGCTTTCCCAATCAAGCCATCGATTACAATCGAATCATTCGCCACAATGTGTGCAATTGTTTTTGCTTTCTCTGCTTGGTTATCCTCCGTTGTCCGTTCTACATTGTGACTAATTAATATATCTGTCACAAGTAAAGAGAAAATCACAACTGTACAAACTAACAATGTAATCGTTTTCCATAAATTCCATAGTCTTTTTCTTTTTTTCATCCCGTTAATGACTCCCCTAATTGCTGAATAGAAAAATAAGTAAGGTGATATTATTTTCACCTTACTTATCTGCTGTTATTATACTTTAAATTTACTAGTCATCGCTTGTAATTCTTCTGCCATCCCAGCTAAGTTTTGCGAAGCAGAACTAATTTCTTCCATTGAATTAACTTGTTCTTCTGTTGAAGCTGCAACACTTTGCATACTAGCTGTATTTTCTTCTGCAGCCGCTGCAATTTCATCAATAGCATTTGTCACTTCATTTGCATCTCCCGCAATTCTCTTCGTTGTTTCTACCATTTGATTAACTTGAGAAACAATATGTGTAGTAGAACTTAAAATTTCCGTAAAACTTACTTTCGTTTTTGTTACAACATCAAGGCCTTGTTGAACTTCTCCATTCACATTATCCATTGCCTTAACAGTATGTTCAATATCCGCCTTAATTTCTGCAATTAAATTTGCAATCTCTCCAGATGACTCTCCTGATTGCTCTGCTAATTTTCTAACCTCATCTGCTACAATAGCAAATCCTCGTCCCTGTTCACCTGCTCTTGCTGCTTCAATAGCCGCATTTAAAGCTAATAAGTTCGTTTGAGTAGCGATATTTTGAATTGCTTCAGAAATAGCTCCTACCTGCTTTGATTTCTCATCAAGAAGTTTAATAATAGCATCTGACTCGGATACCGACCTAGAAATAGACTGCATTTGTTTTGCGGTTTGTTCAACTAAATCTTCTCCCTCTTCAGCTCTTTCTCGCGCATGTAATGAGGAAATAGAAATTGACTCTGCGCTTCCAGTTACATCTTGAATTGCTGTATTTACTTGTTGTAATGTAGCCGCACCTTCTTCAACACCTTGGCTTTGTGATTCAGCCCCACCTGATACTTGCTCCATTGCAATTGTAATTTGATCTGTCGCATCATTCGCTTGCTGTACGCTCGCTGTTAACTCTTCTGCCGATGCTGCAACATGTTCTGCTGAAAAGCTAATTTGGGTAATTACATCTTGTAAAGACGTAGACATTTCATTAAATGAATTCCCTAGTTTCCCTATATCATCTTTGGAATGGATTGTAATTTTCTCTGTTAAATCTCCCTTACTAATTTTATGTGCCGATTCAGCTATTTTTCGTAATGGCCTTGTAATAGACTTTGTAATGAAATAAATTAATACACTACCAAATACAATAGCGATAGCAATAACAATTAAAGTCTTATAAAACACTGGATTTGCAGCTTGGGTAATTTCTTCATCGAACATAACTCCAACTACTTTCCAGCCTGTTTTCTCATTTGTTGCAAAGATTAAATTCTTTTTATCATCTTGTTCTGTATAAGACACATTTCCTTGTTTATCTTCATAAATTGGTTTAATCCAAGGATCAGTAACTTTTGTACCTGGTTTTCTAGATGGATGACTAACAATTTGCTTATTTTGATCTAAAATAACTGCATAACCTTTTTCACCAATGTTAATCATTTTGGAAATTTTTAAGATGTTATCTAAGTTTAAATTAATTCCTATAACACCTTTACCATCTTTTACTTCTTTCGCAATTGTCACTACCATATTTTTTGTAGATGCTGACTGATATGGCGCAGTAACAATTACTTTCCCTTTATTTTCATGTGCTTCTTTATACCAAGATCTATCTGTTGGATTATACCCATCAGCCATTTGAATAAATGGTTCTCTTATAAACTTTCCCGTCTCTGTTCCAATATAAATACCTTCAACTTCTGGATGAAGCTTTATATATTGTGCTAACTTCGTTCTTACTATTTCTTCTTGTCCATTTGGATATGTATCCTCTGTTAAGATGTCTGCAAAGTACGTCGCATCAACAAATTTCTCTTCTATATTTTGAGAAATAACAGTATTTAAAATCGAAATATTCTCCTTTGCCTTATCTGTCATTTGATGTTCAAAATTTGTTTTGGCAGTTTGATATGAAACACCACCGATAATAATTCCTGGTATAGTTAAAATAATAAAAAATGAAATGATTAATTTTTTATTGATACTCATACATTTAACCCCGTTAAATATTTTTTGCATAATAAGCCTCCTTTATGTAATGTGGATACTTGTGTCATTTTATACAATTTACATATATAAAACAATATATAATGATAACATGTAAATTTTTCGTCAATTATGCATTTTTTCATATTCACTCCTTCTAAAGATTTAATCATAAAAAAATAAGAGAACTTCAGCTTATATAATAAGTTCAAGTTCTCTTATTTCGTAACAAAAAACCCCCACAAAAACTCCTCTTACAATTCCTTACATCTCTTTCCTTACTCATTCATTTAGAGCTTTTCACATAACTAATCGCCTGACTCCCCATTTGCATCCATGCCTTTTCAAAACTTTCTCTCGGTATTTTTACATCTAAACTTTCATTAAGAGGATCTCGAATATATACAAATTCCTTATCATATCCAATAAGCACTACACAATGTTCATTATACGTAATTGAAACATCTCCACTATTTGTTTCCCATGTAGTAAATTCATCTGCATCTAATGGTGCAAATGTTGCATTTGTGATCATGACTACAGGTTGCCCTGCTTTTACCTTCTTATAAATTTCTTCTATATTCTTCCCTGTTAAGTCTACAGCTTTATTAGGTAAATATTTTTCCGCTAACTGAAAAAGTGGCCCATGATATACACCGTATCCTGATTCAGAGAATGTATAAATATTACCTACAAATCCTTCATTTGGATTCCCGCGCACACCATCGTCTATAAAATCAACTTTTTTTATTTCATTTGCTAATGTCATCTTATCCACTGAAACACCAGCGTATTGTAACATCATCGCTAAGCTTGTCACTTCACAGCCTCTATCCAATTCTGGTAACTGCTGAATTAATGGAACATTTGATAAGATGACTTTTTCATCGTTATTACTAAACTCCGTTTCTTTTCCTCTTTGTATATTTGAGAATGTTAACTTCTCTACATACTTTGGAATTCCATTTGTATATACACTCCATATTGCTGTACCTAGTAAAGCTGTACATATATACCACTTCAATTTTCTTATCGCTTTCACGCCCTTATTAATTCGTTAAATAAGAATAAAATGCGTCAGCATCCGTTCGTATCATCGGTACAAAATTTAGTTCTTTTCCTTTTTCAGGCTGATCTTTTTTTATCTTTTCCGCTAACTCTTGAATATTCATATTCATTTTATCCATATTAAGCTCATCTGCCATTTGTAGCACCATTTGTTCATTAATTTCTCTTAATATTTGATATATATCTTTACCATACAAATCAATATGATATTTTTTTGCTTCTTCCTGTACTTTTTGTTCGTACACTTCTTGTGCTAACTCTTCAATTTCTTTTCCTTTTTGAGAAATATCTAACTTTCCTGCTTCTTCTCTTACTTTCTTTCCGTAGATTTCTTCCGCGATGTCTTCGATTTCTTGTCCATCTGTCGAAATACCTAATTTATCTGCTTCATCTTTAATTTTAATCGCATTAATTTGAGTAATTAAATCTACAATTGATGTATTCTCTATAGATATACCTAGCTTTAACGCTTCTTGCTTTACTTTTGTTTCATAGATTTCTTCTGACAGCGTCCCAACATCTTTTCCTTCAATCGATATGCCTAACTGCTCTGCTTCCCTTCCTACTTCTGTTTCATGAATTTCTTTTTCTAGTGTAATTTGTTCTTTTCCTTCCGTTTCAATACCTAGTTTCTCTGCTTTTTCTTCTGTATGCACTGCATGTATCTTACCATTGTTCAATTGTTCTTTACTGCGCTGTGTGTAATCTGTCTTTCCTTTTTGTGTTTCAGAAGGAGAGGCACCCCCTAATATACTTAAACTCATTACTCCAATAGTGAATACCGTCATCATTTTCTTTTTCAAAATTAATTCCTCCCTCTTATACTTTCTTTCCCATCATTCCCCTAGTTTTTTTAATACTATACATACATCTCATCGCTGCTTGAGATAACATTATGATTGATAAAACTCACTCACATACACCTAGTCTCTTCTTCATGTAACGAACTTTCTTTATGCCATACATAATATAAATAGTTTCTTAACTTTCCCTTAAAAAAGACGACCTTGTAAAAACAAGATCGTCTTCTTACTTATATTTTTTGATTTTTAGGGAAAATCACTTCAAAGCAAGTTCCATCTCCCCATTTGCTCTCTACTGATATTTTTCCATAATGCTTTTCTACAATCCAATTTGCGATTGAAAGACCTAATCCAGCTCCTTCTGACGTACTTCTTGCTTTATCCCCTTGATAAAAACGATCAAATAATTTCGGAATATCTTCTTCTTTCACTCCTATCCCGTCATCTTTCACATGTATACGAATTGAACTACTCGTTTGCGTGCAATCGATTTGAATATGCCCACCTTCGTTTGTATACTTCATCGCATTATCTAACAGTATGACCATCATTTGATGAATCCGCTCTCTATCCCCCATAAAAGATACACCACGTTCTACTTTTAGCATCATTTCTTTTTCTTGATAAGAAGCAATCTCCTTATATGGAGCTACTATTTCTTCTAACAATTTATCAAGTTCAAATGTTTTCTTATCCATCTCAATTTGATTAGAATCAGAACGTGCTAGCAATAATAAATTACTAACGAGTTTCGATAACCGCCTACATTCTTTTGAAATTGTAGAAATATCCATCGCTTTTTCTTCTATCGTAGCGGATGGTGACTGGAATAAAACATCCGTTTTTGATTGAATAACTGCAAGTGGTGTCCTGAGTTCATGTGATGCATCAGAAACGAATTGCTGCTGTTTCTCCCATGAATTTTGAATAGGTACGAGTGCCCTACCAGCTAAGAAAAAGCCGATTCCTATTGCACATAAACTTCCTATGCTACAACCTATAATAAGAATTAAAAATAAAGTATTTAACATTCCTTCTTCCGCTGTTATATCTCGCACGATTTGAACTATTTCTCCATCTTTTTGAAGCGAAAATGCTCTAAAATATCGTCCTTGTACTTTGATATCTTGTAACTCCCCTATTTTTTCCGGAGAAAACTTTTCCAAATTCTCTTCAAAAATAGAACGGAATTTACGGTTATCGCCCTCTATTTTCACTATTTTCCCATTCCAAGTTATTCTAGTTACTCGCGGATCTCCAATTTGGATATTCTCCATACGTTTTCTTGGTGGTATTTTAACATCTAATTTTTCTCTATACTGAGCCATCATTTTTATAGATTGATCCACTTCATTATAAATACGCTTATATGTGTATGAATAAATAATACTACCTAATATACCTATTAATAGGATAAATACTAATGAATTCACTATAGTCAAACGAATGCGTGTCTTTTGAAACATACTTCCCTTTTTCATTGTTCTTTTAATATATATCCAATACCTCGAACGGTTTGAATATCTTTCTGATAACCGAATGGTTCTAATTTTTTACGCAAATGATGCACATACACTTCCACAATGGCTACTGTCGTATCTGAATCAAATCCCCAAACACGATCAAAAATTTGTTCACGCATTAAAATCTTCCCGCTATTTTGAATGAGATACTCTAGTAGCTCATATTGTTTCAATGTCAACTTAATACTTTGTCCATCTACTTGAACGTCTTTATCTTTTCCGAACAATTCAATCCCTTTATAACGAATCGTTTGCTGGGTTGTTAAACTACCACTTCTGCGTAGTAAAGCGCGAATTCTCGCTTTTAATTCAGGGGCCTGGAATGGCTTAACTATATAGTCATCTCCACCAAAATCCAATCCCTTCACCCGATCTTCTAAAGAATCTCTCGCTGTCAAAAACAGGACTGGTGTTTCAATCTTTTCATCACGTATTTTTTGAATTACTTCAAATCCGTCCATCCCTGGCATCATCACATCCAGCAAAATTGCATCATATATATTTTGAAGCGCTAAAAACAATCCATCTTCTCCATTTATTGCCGTATCTACTTCAAATTCATCACGCAAAATTTGTACGATAGACTCTAATAACGAGGCATTATCTTCTACTACAAGTAATCGCATGCTCTCACCTTCCATCAAATAGTTCAATTCTATTTATTATTACATTTCTTCTCTTCATAACAAAAGAATGTAGTTACATTACGTATTTTCATTTTTAACTATTTCCTTCTAAAATTTTGAAGTTTTATTATAAAAACTTTGTCTTAAATTTAGCTTAATAAAAAATTGAAAGAAATAAGATTCCTCTTATCTCTTTCAATTTTTTATTACATATACCTTTTTACTCGGCAACTCCAAACAATTTAGCTGACCACCATACACAGCCCCGCCATCAATTCCAATAATACGATTACTCCCAAAATACACTCCGCAATCCTCACTACCATGAAGCGTTTTTGTTTCCGTATGCCCAAATACAACAACCTTTTCACCACTATATCCATTATGAAATTCATTACGGATCCACATTAACGTATATGGTTCAGATTCAGAAACTCGTTTCATCGGTTCAACCCCAGCATGTACAAATATATACTCTTCTGTTTCAATGTAATGATCTAATTCTTGAATAAACTTTATATGTTCCTCTAATACACGAGATTGTAACATCGGTTTTTGGAAGTCTTTCTCATTAACCGCAATATCCTCTTCTACAAATCCATAGCTATATAATGTCTTATCTCCACCATTTCTTTTTACCCAATGGTTCCATGAACGTTCCTCATTTGTCGTTAACGCCTTAATCATCATATCTTCATGATTTCCTTTTAAAATGAGTGCTCCCTCTTCTTTCAATTCTCTTACCTTTTCAATTACAGCACGCGCATTTGGACCACGATCTACATAATCTCCCAGTAAGATTAATTGATCCTGTTTCGCATCATATTGAGCTTCTTCCAATAACTGTTCGAACTTTTCTATCTCTCCATGAATATCACTAATAACAAGAATTCTTTTCATATTATCCCCCCCTCTTTCTAATTATAGTTCAAAACGACAGAAAGTTCAGAATTTAAATCCCGCATTAACGGGCAGTAAGTCCCCCACTGATTACAGTTTCACTTTATTACAAACTAAACTATTATCCTTACAACAATGTAAGTCTCTTGTCATCCAATTCGATAGTTGTAATTACTGTATTTCCTTATACTGAGAGTAAGAAATGAAACAAAAAATAAGGAGAGATGAGAGATGAAAAAAGTAATGGAAGTTGTAGTAGCGGTAGTAGAGGTTTTCGTAAATGGTAAACAAGTCGCAATGGAGTTAAATAAATAATGAAAAGGACAACATTCACTCTAGACCCTTTACTCATATAAAAGAGATAAGACTTCATCATTTCTTTGATCCCTTATCTCCCTATAGAGAAAGCCGTATCCCTTTTAAGGATACGGCTTTCTCTTATTTTTGACTCGTACGAGCTGAAATGCTAATTGCTCTATCTGTTGCTTTGGCAGCTTCATCTAACGCTTCTTTACTATTCTTCCCGTCATACATTGCTTCTAATGCTTTTACAACTGCATCTCTTGATTCTGGGAATACACTAATTAAAGCACCTTGTGTTGCCGGAGTTTGCTTCGTCGCTTGCAGTTGATCTACTGTTACTTTCAACTGCGGATATTTTTCATATTGCTCTTTTACTAATGGCTCATTATATGCATCTGGATTAATTGAGAAATAACCTGTTGCAGTATGCCATTTTGCTTGTACGTCTGGCTTCGTTAAATATTTCATAAAGTCCCAAGCACCTTGTTGCGTTTCTTCTGAAACCATATTCGTCATCCATAATGATGCTCCACCAATAACAACACCATTTTGTTTCGAATCCTCTGGATACGGAATATATGAAACACCTACATTAAACTTAGATGCATCAATTAAATCACGAACACCTGCTGAAGAATCTAAATACATAGCAACTTGTCCAGACTGGAACGCGGCACGAATATCATCCCAACTTGCTCCATACTTTCCAAGTGCGCCAGCTTTATTTAAATCATCTAACATTCCAAATACTTTCTGTCCTTCTTTACCGTTAAATACCGCCTTCTTTGCAGCATCTTTACGGCCGTTTTCGTTATCTACATATAAAGCACCTTGTGTCGCTAACAATTCTTCAAAGAACCAACCATAGTTAAGCATGGAGAATCCATATTGTTTTACATTTCCACCTTCTTTAATCGTTAACTTTTTCGCTGCTTCTTGTAATTCCGCATATGTTTTCGGAGCTTTCTCTGGATCTAAGCCCGCCTTTGCAAAAGCATCTTTATTATAAATTAATACTGGTGTAGATGAATTAAATGGCATAGAATACATTTTTCCATCAACTGAATAATAATTTGTAATTGCTTTTTCTAATTTTGACGTATCGTACTTATCTTTTTTTATCCAGCTATCAATTGGTGTGATTTTTTTGCTATCAATCATATATTTCGTTGTAATTTCACTCGATTGAACAAGAGCTGGCGCTTCTTTCGTTGCAGACATCGTTCTAAATTTTGTTAAAGACTCTTCATATGTCCCTTGGAACTCTGCCTTTATCTCGTATTTATTTTGTGACTTATTATAGTCTGCAACAAGACCATCTAGTACACCTTGTGTTTTTCCACCCATCGCATGCCAGAAGCGAATTACAGTTTTATCACCATTTTTTTCAACTGGTGCTACTTTTGCCTGCGCTTCAGGTTTTCCCTCTGTTTTACTATTTGAACAAGCGGCACTAGATAATGCCATTGTTGCTGCCATTAATAGAGCAGCACCTTTTTTTACTAAACTCATTTTAAGCTCACCTTCTCTTAGTTATTTAATTGCACCTTTTGTTAATCCTTGTTGTAATTGTTTTTGTCCTAAAAATAGTAAAATCAATGTTGGAATAACGATAACCGTAACACCGGCCATTACACTTCCCCAATCAGTTGCAACTTCTTGAGACTGAAGCTGCTTTACACCGATTTGCACTGTTCTTACTTTTTCATCAGTGGTCACTAAAAGTGGCCATAAATACATATTCCATGTTGTTAAAAAGCTATATACTCCAAGCGTAATAAAACTCGTTTTACAATACGGTATTACAACGCTGAATAAAAATCTTATATTTCCAATCCCTTCAATAAAAGCAGCTTCTTTCAGTTCATTCGGGAGTGTCATAAAATGTTGGCGTAACAAGAAAATACCGAAAGCTGTTGCAAAAAACGGCACTGTCATCCCGGCGAAACTATTGATCCAGCCAAAGTTTTGAATCGTTAAAAAGTTAGGCACCATCGTTGCTTCCCACGGAATAAGCATCGTTGAAATAAACAGGAAGAAAATTAAGTTTCTCCCTTTAAACTGAAGAAAAACAAAAGCATAAGCTGCTAAACTTGATACGATAAGTTGTCCAATCATAACGACTGTCGATACAATTAAACTGTTATATAAGTATGTAAAAAGCGGTACTTTTTGAAAAATATTAATGAAATTATCAAAAGTAAACTGGGTCGGAAATAACCTTCTCATTTGAATATCGTCTGGTGTCATAAAGCTTATTAAAAATGCATACAGTACAGGAAAAAACACCATCACTGCACTAATAATGAGTAGCATGTATAATAGGAAATTTTGTTTCCACTGTTTAACAATCATTTATAATGCACCTTTCTCTCAGCAAACTTAAATTGAAGTAATGTAGCAACGAAAATGAAAACAAATAATACCATCGCTTGTGCACTTGCTGTTCCAAATTGATGATTCACAAACGCCTCTTTGTAAATCGAGTACACAATTAAATTCGTTGCATCATTTGGTCCACCGTGCGTTAAAATATCAATTTGTCCAAAGCTTTGGAACGCACTAATTAATGTTACTGTTACAATAAAGAATAAAGTTGGCGATAGCATCGGTAATGTAACACGGCGAAGCTTATATAAATAACTAGCACCATCTATAGATGCACTCTCATATAAAGACGTATCAATATTTTGTAAACCACCTAATATAACTAAAAATGCAAAACCTGTATTCACCCAAACTGTTGTAACTGATACAGAGAATAGTGCCCAGTCCGGACTCGTTAACCATGCGATTGCAGGAAGGTTCATAGAGGCTAATATATTATTAAATAATCCTACACTTGGATGAAATAAAAATAGCCAAATCACTGCACTAGCAGCTACTGATATTCCCATCGTCGAAGAAAACAGAACTCGGAATAACCCAATACCTCTTACCTTTCCATTTGCAATCAATGCAAGAAACAAAGCAAATATAATACTCGTAGGAACTGTATATAAAACAAATAATAAAGTTGATTTTATACTTTTGTAGAAGGCTGGATCAGAGAATAAATATTGATAATTTTCTAAGCCAACGAAGAGATTAGCTTCTCCATGTATATCGGTTAAATAAAAACTATAATAAATCGTCCTAAACAATGGATAGAACAGAAAAATCGAAAATAGCAAAATAGATGGCGCCAAAAACAATAATCCTATTCTTAAATCTTTCGTTCTCTCCCATAATTTTTTCTTTTTTGACACCTTTGTTTGAACTGGTAACTTACTTACTTCGATCATTATTTCGCCACCACTTTCAACTCTTCTTCAGCTACCACTTTTAAGCGTTCATTCGTGTTTTCGTTAAAGAAGCATAACTTTTCTTGCGAGAATAATAATTTTACTTTGTCACCTTTGTTCAGGAGTAACTGTCCGATAACTTTCGCACTCCAAGTTGTTCCATTTACCGCAAAGTTCAATATAGATTCATTCCCTAATACTTCTACAGATTGCAACGTCACTTCTTGTCCCTCCTCAGACAGTGCAATATGCTCAGGGCGCATGCCTATGCGAATTGTTCCTTCTGGTAATTGCTTTAACTGTCTAATAGATAATGGAATTTGCAATTGTCCTATATGTAATACACCTTTTTCTTTATTTACTTCCCCATCATTTATATTCATAGAAGGAGAACCTATAAAGCTTGCAACAAATTCGTTTGCTGGTTCGTTATATATTTCAAGTGGTGTTCCAACTTGCTGTATACTTCCTTTATTTAAAACCATGATACGATCTCCCATAGTCATCGCTTCTATTTGATCGTGGGTAACGTAAATCATCGTAATTCCTAATCGCTGCTGAATTTCTCTAATTTCAATTCTCATTTGCGCACGTAATTTCGCATCTAAATTCGAAAGTGGTTCATCCATTAAACAGATTGGTGCTTGACTCACGATCGCCCTAGCAAGCGCAACACGCTGTCTTTGTCCGCCTGATAATTGACCTGGTTTCATTTTCACATACTCTTTCAGTCCTACCATTTCAATAGCTTCCATTAGTCGCTTTTGTCGCTCTTCTTTTTGTACTTTTCTTACCTTAAGTCCAAATAAAATATTTTCTTCTACAGATAAGTGTGGATATAATGCATAATTTTGAAATACCATTGATAGATTACGGTCTTTCGGCTCTAGATCATTTGCAACACGTTCATTAATAATTAAATCTCCCGAAGAAATCTCTTCTAAGCCAGCGATCATTCGTAATAATGTGCTTTTCCCGCATCCCGAAGGTCCAACTAAAACAAAAAATTCGCCCTTCTTAATATGAACCGATACGCCTTTAACCGCTGTCTCTTCTGCATTTTTATATACCTTTGAAACATTTTTCAATTCAATCACAAAGTTGCACTCCTTTTTTCTTCATGTATCCATACTTCATAATGACTTGTTGAAATCGCACTTGCTCCTGCACGAATTGCAATTTCCGCATCTTCTCGCGTTTGAATCAACCCGCCTGCAATAATAGGAAACTCTATTTCCTCTACTAGCTGTTTAATTATAGAAGGCATAATCCCCGGCATAATCTCTACTGCATTTGGTTTAGTCGTTTTACAATTTTCAATTGATTTAGTAAGAGATAAAGTATCTACAATAAAAATACGTTGAATTGTTTTCAATCCAATTTTATTAGCATTTCGAATTGTCGAACCCTTTGTTGAAATAATACCTTGTGCCCCGATAACATCTTGAATATACAAAAGCGCTTCCTCTGTATTCGTATTTAAACCTTGTATAAAATCACAATGAAGAAATACATCATGTCCATGTTTCTGCAATTCATATACACGCTCTGGTAATTCCAGCATTGAACCAGTCATAAGAAAAACTGTTTTCGGCAATTTTTTGTATGCTTTGTATCCTTTCCAATCCTTTATCATCGCAATATAAGGTTCTTTAAACATTCATTCCACCTAACTATTCTATTTTTATCCAAACTAAAAACACCTACTTACATAGAACGCCTTTCTCCTTATTTGAACTCTAGGGAATAGAGCACACCTAAGAAAGTGGCACATTATATGTAAGTGGGTGTTCTCAAATATTCTCTACCCTAGTTATTTTGTTACCTTTACTATATTACGCATTTATTAAGTCAGTTTTGATAGATTGTTAATTAGGTGTTAATCGAATGTTAATATTCACCACATCATTTTTTACATTAATCTAGATATTAAAATATAAATAAATAGAACGAAACAATACTTAAAATTCAATCAATATGTAAATTCATTCCATAGTTAATGATTTTTAGTTTGCTTGCCACTGCTTGCAAACTAAAGTTATCCCAAGCGGTACTATAAAGTGGAATGCGCCTTTTCTCTTGTATTGATATGGCCCAGGCTGTAACAACATCAGTACCATATCCGTTCCCTTGAAACTCCGCTAAAGTTTCCACACTTGCCTCAGCAGCTACGGGCGTACTTCTGGCACTGCAACAAACAGAAACTACTTTTTCATTTTTTACAATTGCCAAATAAGGTTGCCTCCTTATTTACTCCATATACCATCCATTCATAATCTATTTTTCATGTTCAAAATAAAAATCCCATTCAAATACACATTACTGAATCCATCATACTAACTGATTTCTTCATTCTGTCTATCTAAATGGGATTATTTTTCGTTTTTTACTCTACTGGTTGTTGTGGCTGTACTACTTCATTCGCTCCAGCTACCCTCAACATATTTACAATATCTTTAAAACCTCTTTTTTCAGCGTATTGCAGTGGCGTCAGATGTTCCTTGTTAGCCATGTTTACATCTGCACCGTGATCAATAAGCAATTGAATTACTTTCTTATGGTTTTCACTACCATTTCCTAATACAATTGCTTCTAATAGCGCTGTTCCACCACGTTCATTTTTATAATTCACATCAATATCTGTATGCTCTAATAATTCTTTAACAACCTCTACATGGCCACGTTCAGATGCAGAAATAAGTGCTGTCCCACCTGACCTAGTCGTTTCTTTCGTATTAACTCCTGCATTAATTAATACTTTTACAATATCCGTATATCCTTCTCTACTTGCATAAAGAAGTGGATTACTTTTTTTCTCATCTTTAATTTCAATATTAGCACCTGCACCAATTAATGCTTTAACTGTCTCTACATGATTTTGGTACGTCGCTGCAAGGACAGGCGTTTCTCCGTTGTCACCTTCTACGTTTATATTCGCTCCATCCTGAATCAACTTCATAGCTGTCTCTGTGTCTCCAAGAGTAGCTGAAAGTAACAACTGTTTGTCCATTAAATTTATACTTTTCTCTTCTTTAGATTCTTCCTGTTCTTTATGCTTCTCTTTTTTCTTTTCATTTTTCACATGAACCGGTTTCGATTCTGGTTCTTCTTGCTTATCGCAAGCCACTACCGTCATTAAAAGTCCTAATAAAATACATAATAAAATTTTTTGTTTTCTCACAACTACAGCTCCTATGAAAGATAATGTTTTCTTAACCATTCCTCCATCACATACAATAACTCTTCTTGAGTACATTTATCCATAAGCCCTTTAGATTCCTTCTTTAATCGGATTATCTTAAGCTTATACTATGTTTCTCAACCTATTGAAATGATACGCCTGATGGCCCCATCATTAACATTATGAAGCAATTAGTTTAGCACGTTTTTACCGCATTTGTATACATTTCTAAAAAGTACATAAATGATTGCTTTAGGTTACTATATTCCATTGTAACCGTTCTGCTAAAAATTTTACACCTTTTCTATATTTGCACCTGAGTAATAATAGAAAAAGACAACTACATAGTTGTCTTTTTCTATTAATGATGTCCACCATGATTTCCTGCTTTCGGTTTCCCCATCATCTCTTTATTCATTTCCCATTTATGCTCTGCTAGCTCTTTATACGAAAGAACTTTCCCCTTATAGTTAGATACAAAGCTCTCTGCATCTTTTTTATTTTTAAATGAAATGACATTATAAGCCATCGGTGTCGTTATTGTTTTATCATATACGTAAGTAGCGTCTTCTAACGAAATCCAATCTTTCGAATCATAATCTCGGACAAATTTCTCTTTCGTCTTTTCATCTGAGTTGATCTCCATCCATTTATACATACAACCGATATCATCAAACTTTAACGCTTTTCCATTTTCTAAAATAATTTCTGTTGCAAATTGATTATCTGTTACCCCAATTTGGCAAATATCACATTTATCATGTTTCTCATCAATGGCAACAGCTGCTGTTTCCTTTTTCCCACACCCGACTACTGTAAATACGAAACATAAACATATAGCAAGTACGACATATTTTACTTTCATCAATATTCCTCCCTAGAAACCGTATACTCCACGAAAAGAATACCAAAAGGTTGTGTGAGATTTGTGAAAAAACAATGTGCTTTTTGTAATATAGGAAACAAAAAAAGATGTGTAGTTATTTCTACACATCTCTCATCACTCACAACCTGTAATTAATAAATCATCTTCTAATTTAACTAATAATGTATCCGCACTAATTTCCTGTCCAACTTCTACATTTACCAATCTTATATTTCCACTAATCCCGACTGCAATTTTTTTTAGCTCACCGTCATTTTTTCGGATCATCAGTAATTTTTCCCATTCATATACGTAAGAAGATTCATTAATAAAAATCTCCTCTACTTTTCCTTCATAAGAGCTATAAATCTCTTCTATTCTCGTTTTCATATAACATCTACTCCCTATTTCACACTTCACTATTTTCATCTTATTCTACCATTCTTACGAGGAGTGGCTTACTTTTTAAAAATTCAAATTAACTACCGTGAACAAAATGAACAAAATAAAAATTATGCTTCTAATGATGTTATTTTTCAAATTATTTACCATTTGAATAGCTGCTTTTATTATAAATAAAAAACCTTTTTCTGAATTTTTATTCTATTTTGAAAGCGCAATCATTCTTTTGAGGGGGAAATTACATGTTAGCACTACTTGGATTTGCGATGGTATTTGTCTTTATGTTTTTAATTATGACGAAACGTATGTCAGCACTAGTAGCCTTAATATTAATTCCGAGTGTTTTTGCAGTAATTGGCGGATTCTATGCCAATATGGGGCCTATGATGTTAGAGGGGATTCAAAAATTAGCACCTACTGGTATTATGCTTATGTTTGCTATTTTATATTTTGGGATTATGATTGATAGCGGTTTATTTGATCCTGTCATTAGTAAGATTTTAAAATTTGTAAAAGGAGATCCTTTAAAAATCGTTGTCGGAACGGCTATATTGACTATTATCGTTTCTCTAGATGGTGATGGTACAACAACATACATGATTACAGTTTCCGCAATGTATCCACTATATAAGCGCCTTGGAATGAACCCCCTCATATTAGCTGGAGTTGTTATGTTAGGGGCGGGGGTAACAAATCTTACACCTTGGGGTGGACCCACAGCTCGTGTTATGAGCGCACTTGGACTTGAGGCTTCCGAATTATTTACACCTCTTATTCCAGGAATGATTGCTGGTGCAATTTGGGTTGTTTTCGTTGCCTACTATCTTGGAAAAAAAGAAAGAAAACGTTTAGGAATTATGGATGTACAGTATTTAAAACGAATGCAAACAATGGATGAGCAAGCTGCAACTGTTGAAGCTGCAGCGCATAAACGCCCTAAACTTCTATGGATTAACTTTTTATTAACCGCTGCATTACTTGTTTGTCTCATACTAGAAGTTATGCCGTTACCTGTTTTATTTACAGTCGCTTTTGCTATTGCTGTTATGATTAACTATCCAAACTTAGAGCAACAGAAAGAACGTATTGCTTCTCATGCAGGGAATGTATTAGCAGTTGTTTCTCTCGTATTTGCTGCCGGTATTTTCACTGGTATTTTATCTGGAACAAAAATGGTAGATGCAATGGCTAACAGTGTAGTAACTCTTATACCAGATGCACTTGGACCACAACTACCAATTATTACAGCACTTCTCAGTATGCCATTCACATTTTTCATGTCTAATGATGCATTTTACTTCGGGGTATTACCTATTTTGACGAAAGCTGCTGCTACTTACGGAATTAGTGCAGCTGAAATGGGACGCGCTTCCTTACTTGGGCAACCCGTTCACTTATTAAGTCCTCTTGTCGCTTCCACTTATTTATTGGTCGGAATGGCCAAAGTTGATTTCGGTGAACATCAACGCTTCACTTTATTGTGGGCCGTTGGAACGACAATGGTTATGTTAATTACCGGAATTGTAATTGGGATTATTCCAATATAAGATGCAAAAAAACAGTAGAAGAAATAAAATCCTCTACTGTTTTTTATTATGAAGAAGCAAGAAAATACCGTCTCTCCGGTCTCCCAACACTTCCATATATTAGCTCTGCGTGGACTTTCTTCCCAGATATCAAATACTCTAAATAGCGCCTTGCCGTTGATCGGCTTACTCCAATCATTGAGCTTAACATTTCTGCTGTAATCCCTTCTTCATTAACTGTTAACATATGCTTTTTTACTTTCGCTAAAGTATAAGGATCTATCCCTTTCGGGACATATTCTATTTGATCTCCCTTCACGCCTCTTTGAGACCATAAATATTCAATTTGTTCCGTAGATAATTGATTGTTCTTCTTTAACTGTATAATCTTTTTTTGATAGCCTTCTAGACTTGCTTTAAATCGATCAAACATTAGTGGCTTTACGATATAATCTGTTACTCCGCCCCGTAGGGCGTGCCTCACTACATCTGTTTCCGATGCCGCTGTAATCATAATAATATCTGTATCGTGCAAATGATTCCTAATATATGTGACAAGTTCCGTTCCTTGCATATCAGGTAAGTACACATCTAATAACACGAGCTGTGGCTTCACAAGCTCTAGCCATTCTTTCGCTTGTTCTCCAGTCGTTGCCGTTCCAATTACTTTAAATCCCTCAATTTTTTCAGTAAAACGACGATGAATGTCAGCAATCCGAATATCATCTTCTACAATTAATACTTCAATCTCCTCACCCATTACTATTCGCCTCTCTCTTTCGGTAGTGCAATAATAAATAACGCACCACCTAAATCCCCTTTTTCAATCGCAATACTTCCATTTAAATCTTCTACTAACTCTTTCACTTTTGCTAATCCATACCCTCGCTCTCCTCCTTCTTTCGTCGAAAAGCCTTTATAGAATATGCTAGTAATTATTTCATCATGAATCCCTTGCCCTGAATCTTCCACTTCAATTAATATTTCTTCTCCAATATCAGTTACAAACATCCTTACTTTCTTATCATTCTCTTCATTTTTTTCAATTGCTTCAAATGCATTCGTAATTAAATTTCCTAAAATAGAAACGACATAATTACTCTCAATATGTGGACTTAATTTGTCTAAACCACTTTCTCTATCTAGCATAAAATCAATCTTCAACTCTCGTGCTCTATTATAAAATCCAATTAAAATTCCACCTAGCCATGGATTTTGAATCCGCTTCATAATAAATTGAACAAAATCTTGATATACCGCTGTTTCCTTATGAATAAGCTCTAAAGCATCTTCGTATGATTCTAATTGGATAAGACCTGAAAGCGTATACAATAAATTGTTATATTCGTGCGTTTGCGCTCGTAATGCCTCTGTATATTGCTTCGTCTGAGATAATTCTGCTGTTAACTGATCCATTTCAGATTTCAAACGTAAGCTCGATACAACGCCAGTTACTTTATTCTTTACTTTAATAGGTAGACGGTTCGCAATAACAGCCTGTCCTTTTATATTTAATTGACGATCAAACTGTTCTTCACCAGTTTGAAGTACATCTAGTATCGTTGAATTAGGAATTACATTTAAAATAAATTCCCCAATAATATTTTGTTGCTTATCTAGCGAAAGAATATCATAAGCTGCTTGATTGACTAAACTAATCATGCCATTTTTATCGATTACAATAATCCCTTCACGTACAGATTGAATCACTGTACTATGCTCTTCATATAAAGATGAAATTTCTTCTGGTTCCATCCCGAACATCATTCTTTTTATACTTGCCGCTAAATATATAGAGCCAATTATCCCAATTAAAAGACCTATTATTGTAATCCAGAATACCCGCTTTCCATACACTTCTACTGCTCCATGAATATCAGCCATTGAAAACCCAACAGACACCACACCAATAATTTCATTTTCCTGGTTACGGACTGGGACTTTCCCACGCAACGAAGGGCCTAATGATCCATTAGCTTTAGAAACATAAGATTTCCCTTCTAATAAAACGCCTTTATTATCTCCGCCAACCATTTTTTCTCCTATTTTATCTCGCTCAGGATGTGCATAACGAATCCCCTCTTTGTTTCCAACTACAATAAAGTCAGCCTCTGTATCAATTCGAATTTTTTCTGCGATTGGCTGAATAATAGAAGCTGGATTTTCTTTTTGAAAAGCTTCCTGAATTTCTGGTATCGCGGCAACTGTTTTCGCAACATGCAAAGCACGTTTACCAATTTGCTCTTCTACCGTTTCAGATAATATGTAATAAAATAAATAACTCGTTAGCATAAGTACAACTAAAATAAGTGTACTAATAGTTAATGTAATTCTCGGTTGGAGTTTTAATTTTTTAAATTTCAAAACCATTCCCCTAACATGATTAAAGATAGAATTTAAAGAAAATACAGTTTTTTATTATCATAACACGGTTACTATATATTTCTTTCTTTTTTATCTTCATAAAAAAAGAAACGAAGCATAAGTACTACTTCGTTTCTTAACAGTTTATTATTATATTTTAAACTTACCAATCATCTCTTGTAATTCTTCTGCCATTTGTGATAAATGGACTGCTGCTGCATTTATTTCATCTACTGAAGCTAATTGTTCCTCAGAGGAACCAGCAATATTTTGAACACTTGCGGCATTTTCTTCAATCGTAGCTGCAATTTCATTAATAGATGCACTTACTTGTTTTGCATCTACCGTCATTTGTTTTGCTACATCTACCATGCTATCAATTTGTACAACTGTATCATTTGTAGACTTCAATATTTCGACAAAGCTTTGCTTCGTTTCATTTGCAACTACAAGTCCTGATTGTACTTCTGCTCCAACTTGATTCATAGAGCTTACTGTTTCTTTTATATCAAATTGAATCTCTTTCACTAGTTTCCCAATTTCCGTAGATGACTGTCCTGATTGTTCTGCTAGCTTTCGCACTTCATCTGCTACAATTGCAAATCCTCTACCTTGCTCTCCAGCTCTCGCAGCCTCAATTGCCGCATTTAACGCTAATAAATTTGTCTGTTCTGCAATATGTTGAATTACTTCAAGGATTGCTCCAATTTGTTTCGACTTATCGTCTAACAAACCAATGATTTTGTCTGACTGTGAAACAGACTCATGAATTAATTGCATTTGATTCACAGTTTGTTCAACTAACTTCCCACCATTTTCAGCTTTTTTCTTCGTATACATAGAGGCTGTAGATACTAATGAAGAACTATCTGCAACACGCTGAATTCCTTCTGTAACTTCTTCTAACAATGTTGCTCCTTCTTCAACTTCTTTCGTTTGTATTTCTGCACCACTTGATACTTGCTCTATAGCCTGTGTAATTTGTTCCGTTGCTTCGCTTGTCTGCTTCATACTAGCTGTTAATTCTTCTGAAGATGCCGCTACATGACTTGCTGAAGTGTTTATATTGGAAATGACACTTTGTAACGATGCAGCCATCTCGTTAAAACTTTCTCCTAGCTGTCCAATTTCATCTTTAGAATGAACTGTAATTGATTCTGTTAAATCACCTTCACTAATCTTCTTCGATGATATGACAAGTTGTTTTAACGGTTTAATAATAGACGCAATTATGAAGTAAATTACAATCCCACCGATTATTAGTGAAATTCCAAGAACAGTTATTGTTTTATAGAAAATAGGTTCAGCCGCTTCGATAATTTCTTTGGAAGGCATAATTCCTGCTATTTTCCATCCAGTTTTCTTATTCGTTTTAAAAGTGATATTGCGATCTTCACCATCTAATGAATAATGAAATTCCCCAGCTTCCTGTTTATACAATTCTTTACTAAGTTTCTCTTCTAATTTCTCTCCTGGCTTCATTTTCGGGTGCGCTACTACATTTTTATCCTGATCAAATATCGCTACATATCCTTCCTTACCGATATTAACCATCTTAGAAGTAGTAACGATATCATTAATGATTAAGTCAATCCCAAGAACTCCACTTTTATCCTCGTTTTGTTTTGCTAGTGTAATAACAATATTTCCTGTCGTTTTTGACTTATATGGAGCAGTTACAATTACTTCTCCGCTTTTCTTCACTGCCTCTTTATACCAATCTCTTTCTGTAGGATTATATCCATCTGGCATCTGAATAGCTGGTGATTGAATGAACTGTCCATTACTAGATCCTGTATAGATTGCTTCCATTTCTGGATGCAGTTTATTGTATTCTTCTAGTTTATTTTGTATGTTTTGAATTTGATCTGCTTGGTAACTTGATTGTGTAAATAATTTCGTAAAATAAGTTGCATCTATTTTTTTACTATCCAATTCCTTATTAATTACATTATCCAAAATTTTTATATTATCTTTCGCCGAGTTTAAAATTGTTTCATTAAAATTCGTCTTCGCCTGTTGATAAGACGTCCAACCAATTACAATACTTGGAAGAATTAAAATAATAATAAATGATACAAGTAACTTTGTTTTTAAACTACTACTCCTTAATTTCCCTTGAAACATACTTCTACCCCTCCATACCGTTTTAAATGTAATTAATTAACATTTAATCTTTCTATAAAAATAATACGATTTAAATGTATCAATGAGACTCTCTATCTTTTTATACATCTAAAGAATTGATACATATCTTTTTCATTCTATATAAATTAAATAATTAAAACAATGTATAAAAATGTATATTATTCGAAATATTATAATTCATAGGAGAACCTCTAGTATTTCACTTACTAGAGGTTCTTTCCACCTTACTATTCTTTATCTTTATCTTTTTCTACTTCTTTTTTCTCATCTTCTACTACAGATACAATAGGTTTATCGCTTGATAATTGTTGTACCGCTCCTTTTCCTGCAAATCCTTCTAATAGCTCTTTTAAGTCAATGCCAGAAGAAGCTTTTAACGTTTCTTGCATCGTTGCCATTAAATCAGTCGCATAACCCGCAACTTTTCCGGCCCCGCTATTTTTACCACCGCCGCCTGTATCGACAACTGTGATTTTATCAATATTACTAAGCGGACTTGCAAGTTCCTTCGCATAACTTGGAAGCATTTTAAGAACCATATCCATAATTGCCGCTTGACCATATAATTCAAATGCTTCTGCGATTTTTTGTTTTGCTTCTGCTTCTGCTAAACCTTTTAATCTAATAACATCTGCCTCTGCTGTACCTTGCGCTTTTTGTACTTCCGCTTTCGCTTGACCTTGTGCTTTTTCAATTTCCGCCTTCGCTAAACCTTCCACACGTACTTCTTCCGCACGAGCTCTCGCTTCAGCTTCAATCTTATATTGATCCGCATCTGCCTTTTTAATTTGTTTTACTTTTTCTGCTTCTGCTGATTGCTCAACAGCATAGCGATCTGCATCTGCTTTTTTCTTAACTTCTGCATCGTATTGCTTTTCACGACGCGCAATCTCTTTTTCTTCTAACTCGATTTGCTTTTCACGCTCAATGATTTTAACGCGCATTTGCTCTTCTGTAACACCTTGTTGTGCTTTCGCTTGTTGTAATTCGTAAGAAAGATCAGCGTCTGCACGTGCTTGTTCTTGTTCCCTCTTATAGGACTGTACTTTTAATTCTTTATGTTTTTCAGCTTCAGCGATTTGTGCATCACGTTGATATTCTGCTTCTTTTGCCTCTTTTTCAGCACGTGCTTTTTCAATACGTGCTTCTTTTTCACGCTCTGCGTTCGCAATTGTTGCATCACGCTTAACGGTCGCAATTTGCGGCTGACCAAGCGCATCTAAATATCCGTTTTTATCCATTATTTCTTTAATTGTGAAAGAAACAATGCGAAGTCCCATCTTCTTTAAATCTGTAGAAGCTACTTCATGTACCTTTTGAGCAAATTGCTCTCTATTACTATACGCATCTTCTACTGTCATAGAAGATAAGATAGCACGGAGATGCCCTTCTAAAACTTCTTTTGCTTCTATTTTTAACTCTTCTGTTTCTTTTCCTAAATATTGTTCAGCTGCTGTGGAAACTTCTTCAATTGTTGATCCCACTTTAATAATAGAAACACCGTTTACTGTGATCGGTACACCTTGTTTCGTATACGTATCACGTGTACCAACTTCTAATTTATAGTTTAATAAGCTTAAAGGCTCTGCTCTTTGCATAATTGGAACTACGAAAGTACCGCCCCCGCGAATAATCTTAATCTTCTTTCCATCATCAGTGGTAACTACATTCTTTCCTCCACCAAGCCAGTTCCCTGTAACAATTAACGCTTCATCCGGACCAACCGTACGATACTTCGTAATAAATACTAAAATGAGTAGAATTAAAATTGCGAGTAAAACTCCACCGATAATTAATGGAATCGTCATGTAAATTCCTCCTTATAATTTTGGTTTCTTTAAAGAATAAGCGATGTTTTGTACAAGTAAAACACCATCTTGGACTCCCTCTATAATAACCTCTGTTCCTTGCGAAATATCTTTTTTTCCAACAGTTTTAGCTGGGATTGCATTACTTCCAAATTGGGATGAAATTAATACTTCACCAAATCCTTCTGTAGGAATTGTCGTAATGACTTCTCCTTTGCAACCGATAAATTCATCCATACGTTGCATCGTATTTTGTTCTGCTTCTGCAATCGGTTTTAAAATTAGTATTTTCATGATGAAAACACCGATAAAAGATATAGCAAATGCAGCCCCGAAAATAGTAATACTATTAAAGGAGAATAAGTACTCTCCTATATAACTAAGCCCACATAACATGGCGAAAAAACTAAGTAATAAAGTAACAACGGATACAGATCCGCCCCCAAAACTAAATATTGATTCAAATATATCTCCAAAAAAGATATAAATAACAGTGAGTATAGTAGCAATAATAAATCCATATAAATAAATTGTTTCAAGTGGATAACCAAACAAAGCCATTTCTTATCCCCCTCTCTTAAACAATCCTTTTTTGTTATGTGTATGCCCCACCTCTTTCAAAGATTATCGTTCTTAATTTTCAGTTATTTACCTTTTAAATAAAAGCCTGTAAGACAGGCCTCTAAAAAAGAACAGGAGAAACCTATTGTGACAGGCTCCTCCTAGAAAATAACCGATATATTATATATCTATATAATATACTATTTTCCACAAAAAGTAAAGTTAAACATACATTGGAAAAGTACTTATTTTACTGACAATTCGTATGTTCCATCGCCATTATCATATTTATATACATACAAGTAATACTTACCTGGTTTTGCATTAAATTTTGCTTCTATATGATTCCCATTAGCTTGACCGTAAGCCGCATAATTTTGCATATCTGATTCATGGTGAAGTACCCATGTCATCCCAATTCCATACTCATTTAAAACAGAAATGTCGATATCTTTCGCTGATGCTACATTAAATGTATAAACATCAGTGTGGTCCCCACCAATAAGACTACCTTTTATAGTACTATTTAGCCCGATACGATTTGCTTCCTCTGGACGATTATTTGGTTCTGATTCTGTTAAACTTCCATCTTTAATCGTAACAGTTGTTTCGCTTCTGCTCTCTTTTCCCTTATCATCTTTTACTCTTAACGATACTTTATAAGAACCTTCTCTTTCATATACATGTACTGGATTCACTTCTGCACTTGTGCTTCCATCTCCAAATTCCCATAAATAAGAAGCAATTTTTCCATCTTCATCGTTTGAGCCATCACTTTTAAATTGAATTCCCTCTTTTACAAGACCATTATAAGGGCCATTTATATTAACCGTTGGAGCTTTATTTTCTCCATCATCTTTTGCGATTCCATGGAAGACTACATCATATTCAAATTCATTTGAGCTATTCACACGATAATTGACAAAGTATGCTGTAACAGTTTTGTAGCCACTCCATTCTTTTTGCGCCAATTGTTCTAAAGATTCATTTACTCTTTTACTCATTTCTTTCCAATCTTCTGATTCACCTTTTGTGACACTACCTGTATACGTACCTTCTAATGTAAATGTATTAAAGAATTGAGAATTATGTTTTGTCATTTTTGTATCTTTCATAGGCAACGTATCACTAATTTCTTTCTTCACTGCTCCTAATGACTTCGTTGCATGTTCAGCTAAATAATCATCAGCTACTTCTGGTACAGTGTATGTATCTTGATTATCAATTAACTGCTGCATATACTCTTGATACTCTTTATTTAACTTAGGATCTTTACTTAGATTTTCACGATATGCATCATAATTTTTCACGTCATTCGCACGAATCAAATCTTGAATTTTATCAAATGTTTCAAACTGATGCGTATATAAATAAGACTGCAATGCGAACGAGTAATTATAGAAATCCCAAGAACCGTATTTAGCAAATAGTGTACGCTCTGCTGTATAACGGCTTGCAGGATCAGATGATAATCCGCTAATTATACTCTTTCTTGGTACAACGTTATTCGTACGAGTAGATCCTGCGAAAAACTCTGCATTTCCTTCTTGGAACCAAGTTAGCCTTTCATTTTGATACATATCTCCTCTTCCAAATAAACCAGGAACTTCATATCTCCCTTGCAGATAATGAGTAAATTCATGACGGAATAACTCTTCTAAACTATAAATACTTTGCTCTGGCGTACGCTCATATGTAAAGAATGTTCCTGTCTCTTCAATATAAATTCCACCGTTGTTTGTTTCATATCCATACAATTGTCTATTTAACTGATATTCATCTGGACTATTATAAATTACGATCGTTAATACATCATCCGCATTTCCTGGCTCTAACGCTTTGTCATTTCCAATTACACGGTGATACTGTGCCTTTACTTCCTTCGCAGCCCAATATAGTCTCTTAATTTTTTCTTCTGATACTTTATCTCCTGTTTTGAACACAATTGATCCATCGTCGAATGTATACGTTTTTGGTAAGTATTGCTCTTTTCCTTCTTTACGTATTTTCTCTAAATCTACTGTATTCCCACTATAATCTTTACCATTATAATTTGTTGTAATTTGTTCTACCGCAACAAAATAAGGTTCACTTAAGCGCGGGTACATATGCATGGCTTGTGTAACAACCTCTAATCCTTTATTTGGATTGCTATGAAACTTCCCTAAACGGCTAGCAAAATAAATGCCATTATTAACGAGCCATTTATTTTCTGACGTTACTTCATTTAGAAGAGCAATACGATTTATTTCATTAATAAACCCATCTACTTTTCCATACCACATCGTTTCATTCGCTTCTTTACGAGCCTCAGTTAAGTACGACTGTATATCATAGTCAATACCTTGCATAATATCGTATATTGCTTGTCCCTTCATTCGATCATTTACATAAGTAGTATAATTATCATTGTATTGCTTTAAAATATTCGATGCGTATTGAACCGTTTCAACATCGCTTGAAGCATTACTAATTAATTTACCGTATGCAGATACGACTGTATCTTGTTCAACTGTACCAAGCTTAAAGTTTGGATTTTTTGCGATTGCTTTTAAAGCAGGTAAACATTTATCCTGGAAGCTTCTTTCATTTAAGTCGCTTAATTCACTATTATAAAATGCAAGATAAAAAGCTGAACGCAACACTTCAGTAAACGTTTGAATTCCTTTTGAATCATCTTTTGTAAATGTACTACCTCTATGAGCTAATTCATCTATAATGACTTGCATTTTTCCTTTATCTTTATAAAAAGCCTTTGCATCTTCATTAAACTGAAATAAGTCTGTAATTTGGTGCCACTTAATACTGCCTAACGTTTCAACCAATTCTTGATCATTCATTTTGTTTAAATCAGCCATTGAATAGCTTTCTTTAACTTGCTTTACTGCAGTTTTCTTCGTAATAGATGCTGGTCGCTGTGAAAAATCTCCTACTTTTAAACGTTCTTGAAATGATAAAGTTTCATCAACTTTTGAAATATGTCCAACTTCATCTACCGACTTTTCAATTCCAACCGGTTTCGTTTTCAACACGTTATACGGTACTTTTTCTTCCGCTGCTGCATGAGTTTGAAGTGCGCCTAACGATAAAGCCATTGTACTAATGCTAAGCATCACTTTATTGATCTTTGATTTCTTGTTCATATCCTTGCCCCCTATTTTAATATTCCATTCAAGAATTTAACATAAAATCTGGATGTAACAATATAAAATGCAATATTTCATATTATTTCTTCCTATAATTTGTACATATCGTGAACGCATTGCTCTTTACCTCCCTAAAACAAATTACATCCTTTCATGTTAAAAAAAGGGAGTTTTTTGACAATTAAAAACTTAATTGTTATGATTACTATAATTGTTAACTTTATTAAATAAGGGTGGGATTCTATGATAAAAAAAGAAAACAGTGTATTTTATATCTCCTTCTTGCTAACAACATTATTCATTATATGGGGAATTACCCCAGCAAGTTGGATACAAGGCTACGATTTACAAAGTGTTACATCTTCTTTAAACTCATTTATCCTCAATAAATTTGGGTGGTTTTACTCTCTACTTATGACTACAATGATTATTTTGGCTGCTTATTTAGCATTTTCTAAGTACGGTTCTATTCGTCTTGGTAAAGATGGAGAAAAGCCAAAATATAATTATCCATCTTGGCTATCCATGTTGTTTGGGGCAGGAATGGGAATTGGACTCCTCTTTTATGGAATCGCTGAACCGATTTCACATTTTACAGATCCATTAACAGGAAAAGCAGGTACAGAAGAAAGCGCCAAACTCGCTATGCAATATTCATTTTTCCACTGGGGACTCTTTCCGTGGTCACTATACGCAATGGTCGCTTTAACAATTGCATATTTCACATTCCGCAAACAAAAAGGTAGCACTATCGGGGCTACAGTTACTCCATTATTTAATCGATCGAAAAATTCTCGTATCGGAAAAACAGTTGATATTTTAGCTGTTTTAGCCACAGTGTTTGGCATTGTACCATCTGTTGGGATTGGTGCTCAACAAATTGCTGGAGGATTAAGCTATTTATTCCCTTCCATTCATAACACTTTACTTACCCAGCTCGTACTTATAGCTATCTTCGCTGTTTTATATTTAACAAGTGCACAAACTGGCTTAGATCGTGGGATTAAATATTTGAGTAACTTGAATTTCTCTCTTGCAGGTATTTTACTCATCTCTTTCTTACTTTTAGGGCCAACCGTATTTATTATGAAATATTTCACATCTACACTCGGTTCTTATATTGGAGCTTTGCCTAGTATGGGATTAAATTTAGGAGCATTTAATGAAAAATCTTCTTCTTGGATTGAAAACTGGACTATTTTCTATTGGGGATGGTGGATTTCTTGGTCTCCATTCGTCGGCACATTTATCGCACGTATTTCTAAAGGGCGTACAATAAAAGAATTTATTTTTGGAGTTGTATTAGTCCCAACTCTTATCTGTACATTTTGGTTTGCAGTATTTGGTGGTACCGCAATTCATATGGAAATGTTCCAATCGCTTGGAATAGCTGATGAAATTGCAAAAAATGGTACAGAGATTGGATTATTTGCTGTTATTTCACATCTACCATTCTCTACATTTTTAACGATTATCGGGTTAATTTTAGTAGCCACATTTTTCGTTACTTCTGCCGATTCAGCAACATTTGTTGTTTCCATGCAAACGAGTAACGGAAGCTTATCACCGAAAAATAGTTTAAAACTTATATGGGGATTAACAATCGCGATAATTGCCGCTATTTTATTACAAGCTGGAGGATTAAATGCACTACAAATCGCAGCTATAATTGCTGCGCTACCATTTTCTATTGTAGTCGTTCTTATGGTCATTTCACTCTTTAAAGAGCTACGAAAAGAAGATGTTAATTTGCAAACGAAAGAAGTTACGCAAAAAGTAAAAAAAGTTATGTAACGATTAGCACCTCTTTTAAATAAAGTATTCGGCCAATAAATTAATCCTGAATTCCCTATTAATAAAGGCGGGAAAGTAAATTAAATAAACCCCATTCGTATGAAATATAATTTTCATACGAATGGGGTTTTATTCTATCTCTTATACAAAAGACACCATCATATGCATGTTTCTAATAAAACCGCCATGATAATATCTTCTCAAAAAAGAAAAAATTAATTATATATAATAATAAGATTAAACGTTATTTATTTCTTAAATAATCTCTTTCTAAATACGAACATACTTAGTGCGGAAAGAACAAGTGTTATGCCAGAAAGTAAAGTCGATGTGCTAGCTTCACCGCCTGTTGATGGTAAAAATTTCTTGCCTTCCTCCGGCTTATTAGTATGTTGTTTATTTAAAGTGTCTGCTTTTCTTCCCTCGTTTTCAACAACTTGATTATTCCCTTTTGGCTCTTGATCCAATCCTGTTGCTGATTCTTTTACTTCTTTCTTTGGTTCTTTCGCTTCTTCAACTTCTTCTTTTGCTTCTGCGACTTCTTTTACCGGCTCTTTTACTTCTTCTTTTGTTTCTTCAACTTCTTTTACCGGTTCTTTTACTTCTTCTTTTGTTTCTTCAACTTCTTTTGCCGGTTCTTTCACTTCTTCTTTTGTTTCTTCAACTTCTTTTACCGGTTCTTTCACTTCTTCTTTTGTTTCTGCGACTTCTTTTGTTGGTTCTTTTACTTCTTCTTTTTCCACTATATTCTGTATAACTGTTCCGTTAAACCTGATGCTAATTTCATCAGAATCTAAATCAAATTTATACACCTTTTCACCTAGGGTATTCCATTTTATTACTCCGTTATTAAACGTCCCTCCCTCACTTGCCAATTGAATATTTTCAATACTTTCTCCTTCTAAATCATATACAGGAACTTGAATTTCTTCGTTTATTTTTGCATCATTTAAAATGATATTTTGTCTTCCAACATCAATTGTAAACCACTGACCTAATTGTATTAACGGCCTTACATCACGAATCTCATTCCCAGCTAGATTTAAGCTAAATAAGTTTAGCATAGAACCAATAACCGTTACATCTTTAATATGATTGTCCGCAAGATTTAACCACTGTAAATTTTCCAATGAAGATAGTGGTGTTATATCTTCAATTTGATTATGAGATACATTCACATTATTCAATTGCTTCAAGTTTGAGATGAACTCAATATTTTTCAGGTCTACTCCTTCTAAAGTGAGGTTTTCTAAGTTCGTCATGTACTCTAAACCTGTTATATTTTTTATCTCATTTCCTTTTTCTTTAAGTATCTCTAGTTTTTTAATCTGTAATAAATCTTCTTTTGTGATAGGAGCGTTTACATTCTCTCTACCTAAATTCTCTTTATTAATATGTTGTTGTAAAGTTTTATCGAGAATTACATTTTCCTTTTGTTCATTATTCTCTTTTATTGTTTCCTTGATTTCGTCTAATCTTTCAACAACATTTTGAATTACTGTTCCATTAAACTTAATACGATTCTCTTCTGGATTTATATCCAACATAAATTCATATGTTTTTTCACCGGTAGTCCCCCATTTAACAGAACCATTATTAACGATCCCATCTTCACTCTTCAATTGAATAGTATCAAGTGGCTCTCCTTGTAAATTATAGATAGGTATTTTAACTTCCTTATCTTTTTCTACATCATCTAAAAAAATTTTTTGTCTTTGAATATCGATATACATTCTTTTTCCTAGTTCTTGAACTGGTCTAACATCACGAATTTCATTTGAACCTAGTTTTAAATCATATAAACCTGTTAATTGACTAAGTGGCATTATATCTGAAATATAGTTTTCTTCTAGATTTAATTTCTGTAACCCTGACAATTTTGATAATGGCGTAAGATCTACTAATTCATTTTTGGAAAGCCCTAATTCAATTAATTTATTCATTCCATTAATATGTTCAACATTACTCAATCCATTATTGCTTATTTCAAATGTCTTTAAATTCTTTAATTGGTGAACTCCTTCAAGACCTGCATTACTAATTTGATTATTTGCTACAGTCAAAGTCCTTAAAGATTTCACTGTAAATAATGGTTTAATATCTTTTATATAATTACTATTTAAATCTAGCATTTTAATCTTCTTCATTTGGCTTAATGGACTTAAATCTGAGATTTTATTGTTTCTCAAAGTTAAAAACTCAATATGCTCTAACTTAGCCAAAGGTCCAATATCTTCAAGTTCACCATAGGTTATACTTAATGATTTCAATTGTCTCAAGTTCGAGATAAATTTTATATTTTTTAACTTAACTTCTTCCAACGTTAAGTTTTCTAAGTTCGTCATATATTCTAGACCACTTACGGCTTTTATTCCTTTACTTTTAGCTTCAACGACTA
The DNA here is from genome assembly GCF_008042345.1 of Bacillus sp. AR8-1. Classification (NCBI taxonomy): domain Bacteria; kingdom Bacillati; phylum Bacillota; class Bacilli; order Caryophanales; family Bacillaceae; genus Bacillus; species Bacillus sp. AR8-1. Next base: position 29,240 of record NZ_QNUB01000006.1, on the reverse strand, counting down.
TTAAGGATTTAACTTTTAATAAATCTTCCTTAGTTATTGGATTATCTAGATTCTCTCTATTCAAGTTATATTTATTAATATGCCTTTGTAATTGCTTATCTACTATTACATTCGCATCTTGTTGATCCACTTTATCCTCTTTATTTTCCTTTTGTGCTTCTGGAACATCTTTATCTAAATTCAATGTATTTACTTCAAACTGTACTTGGTACTTATTGTCATAGGCCATTGTTGGAATATAAATATGCATTCGCATATTATACCTTTTTCCTAATTCCCCTACTTCAAACTGAATCACTTTCGTTCCATTTTTCTTTTTGTCTTCTGATATTACTTTCACATCATGAAACACACCTGGAGTATGAATATCCTCTGTTTTCAAGTATTGAAAGAAATCACTATCACTTAATGTTGCTGTTACAATTTTCTTTCCATTCTCAATTGTTAATTTCGGGTCCTTTATATAAACAGCTGCCATAGACTCTTCATTCGTTTTATCTTTGTATGCCTTAATAACAGCGTCATATGTACCATCTTCTAAACCTTGTCCAGTTTTATTCGCCTCAATTGCTACTGCCGCTAAAGCAGGTGTTGAATAAACAGCAAACGGAAGTGATAACGCCGCCGCTATAATCATTGCATTTATACGTTTTCTTTTATTTTGTTTCAACTTTACATCTCCTCCGAAATATATAATTCGAAATGTAATCATTTCTCGAATAAATGATAATGATTTTCATTATCATTGTCAACTAAAAAAATAAAAAGTTTACAAAAAAAGAACCTCTTTAAAAGAGGTTCTGCCATTTTCTCGCCTGATTCTTCTCTAAAAAAGCTTTTCATCGCATGAAATACGTCTGCTTTTTGCTTTAAAATATAGTATCTAAAGTTTTCATCTTTAATATTTTTATAGGCTGACATGAGTGTACTATGGCGGTTGTACTGGTTTAGTTAGCAAAGATATACCCCTACTACAATTCTAAATAACTATTGTATATAAATATAACAATAAGAAGTTGTCCCTAAATGACATCCACAATGCCCAATATAAACTTTTTCATCTTCTTCATCTACAGATTAATGAATTCTGGTTGTACGACCAATTTTCATATGCCATTCAAATAATCTTTTTCTAGAGTAATACTATCAGTATGTCCGGATTTGGGAGATTATTTTCAAAAGTTTAGAGTTTTTGCACCAGAACCTCTTTGATAATAGGAATACCAAGTGACTTTTGTTTCCCATCCCCCTTTGGAATATAGTTTTTTACAACTTGTGGATGATAGGACTTACTTTTCAATTTCATATATAATTAATTCATTGAGAGCGTTTCATTCCTCATATTGATAAATAATCCCCCTTGTTTGTCTATCTATTCCACCATTTCCTCTATTCCATTTTGCCCTTCTCCACGCTTCATTCAAAATATCAGAACAATAAATTTTGTCATAAAACATATGAAATTCCGGAAGACTTTATAACTTTTAACGAAGCTGCAAGGTTCACTTTATATTACGATTCACTGATTTTGGCGCACTTCTATTAGTGGTTAAGTTACTTTGTCATAGTGCTTCAACCTTGGGATTTCTCCACCAGTGCCTGTCAGCTTTTAGGTAACTTGGCTTCACCATTAAGCTGTACCTAAACTAGCCGGGCGCGCAATTAAAAAAGCTGTTTCCATTCAGGAAACAGCTTAGGCTGTTAAAAATTTATCATTCAAATATATCAGCCCACTGGTAAAATGAAACTATTATTTTTTTCTGCATTCCAAAATCGAAAACTTACTTGGGGTTTGTATAACATTCAATAAATTTAACCCTGCATTTTCAATTAACTTGGCAAATTCATTTTCCTTTCTAACCCTTCCACCATCGGAACAAACTAAAAATAACAAATCACGAAAAGCTTCTTCTGGTGAAAGCTTCTCATTGTTCGGTACGTTCTCAATAATAATAAGCCTTGAATCATCAGACATAACATCAGATATATTTTTAAGGATTCTTACCACATTTTCATCATCCCAATCATTTAATACTTTACTTATAATATATAAGCTACCGCCTGAAGGAATTTGTTCAAACATACTGCCAGCTACAAATTCACAACGTTTACCAATTTCTGTAGATGCAAAACGATCTTTCGCACTTGATATCGTCTTTGGCAAATCAAATAATACGCCTCTTGCTTCAGGAACTGAATCTAATATCCCTGTTATTAGTTGCCCCATTCCTCCCGCAACATCAACAATAACATCAAATTGTTCAAAAGGATATGAAGACACTAGGGCTGGTAAACTCATTTTAGAATAAATTTCCATAGCTTTATCCATTATTTTCAAATATTCTTGATCATGCTTATTATATTCATACCATTTTTCACCGTACACTGCTTCAAAAGAAGATTTTCCAGTACGAATACTGTAATCCATTTTGAACATAGACTGTACCACTGTTTCATGTAACAAATATTCTACCAATGGTTCAATAGACTTTGGTGTTTTACCAGGTACAAGAGTAGCACCATACTCTGTAACATCATAGTGGGAACTTTCCTCCTGAATTACTAGCCCAATAGATTCTAACACTTTTAATAGCCTACTTAGTGCCGAAGCGTTCAAATGTAATGAGTCAGCTAAAACTTCAATTGAAACCTTCCCATTTTTAAATGCAGAAAAGATTCCTAGTTCTACCGCTGTTCTAACTGCAAGAGAAAACCCTAACCCTGATACCATTTGCATGACCACGGCCTGAGGATATTTTTTTTGCTCTTGAGAATTATCTTTAATTGTATTAGTCATATCGCTAACCCCCGATTAAATTAAGTTTATGCATTTATGATTTCTATGTCTTTTATCACTTTATTTAAATTTTCCATGTATTGATCTAACAGTGTTTCAATTGTTGCTCTGTTATACTGCTTTTGATTGTATTCAACCCTAATATTTAATTTATTCTCTCTTACCAAAGCAATAAATTTCAATTTATAGTTCCAAACCTCCTCATTACTTATGTCTTTCCCACTTGGTAATGAGGATACAGTAAAGTTTTCCGTATTTATGTCCGTATCAAATTCACCCATGTAGTTAAATGAAATCTCCGGTTTTAACGTAAAAGTCATCTCCGATTTATTGCTGCTCAAATATTTTAAAATCCCATGTCCTATCCCTTTATTAGGGATATTATCCAAGTAATCATTAACATAATTTAAAGATGAGCCGATATTTTCGGTTTCGACCAGTTGCAAAGCTACAGGATAGATCACAGATAATCTTCCTACTGTTCTGAAAACATCAATATCTTCACCATAATAATTGCGTCCATGATTTCCTAAATTAACAACAAGTTCATCTCTTCCTATCCATTTTTTCATTGTTAATCCCAAGGCAGTCAAAAATATACTTTCGATTTTTAGATTTCTGTTGGCTTTAATTATTTTTATTGCGTTTTTAGTTTCTTGTTGACCAAACTGTCTATATATCAACTGATTATCTTTTACTCTATTAAGATTAGAATCAAAATCAGTAGGTATTGGCAACATATGAATACTTTCAACTTTGCTCCAATATTCTTTCTCGCGTAACAATTTTTCACTATCCGCATATTTATAAAGATATTTTGACCACTTTAAAAATGAATCTGTTTTATTCGGCAACTTAATATCTTTATTATTTTTTAATTGAGTATATGCAATATTGAAATCTTCCAATATAATTCTCCAGGACACGTGGTCAATAATCATTTGATGAATAATTATTAACAAATGCTCACCATCCATCGCCTTGATTAAAGCTAGTTTCACGAGCGGTCCCTTACCTAATTCCATACTCGATTGTATTTGATTTACTTTTACTTCCAGATTAATGTTTGACGAATCCACTGCATCGATAATATGAAAATCAAATAATTCCCCCTCCAATCCCCTATTTATTTGCACTAGTTCTCCGCTTTTATCTTTGAACATTATTCTTAGAGCATCATGATGTTGAATAATCTTAGTAAAAATCTTCCTAATGTTTTCTTCTCCAAACCCTTCTTTTCTATATAAAATAAAAGAAAGATTTCTATGATTTAATGTTTCTTTATGATGTTCCATTAACCAATTTTGTATAGGTACAAGTCCAGCTTCACCAGTAACTACACTGTTATCAACTACCCAATTTCTATCTTTTATCTTACTAGCTATCCCCTCGATTGTTTGATATTGGAATATATCCTTCACTTCTAGTTTCACGTTATACTTTTCCATTCTGTTAGCAGCTTTAATTGCCTTTATTGAATCACCACCTGAAACAAAAAAGTTATCTCTTATACCAATTTTAGGAATATTGAGTATTTCAGCCCAAACTGTACTTATTATTTCCTCGATATGATTTCTAGGAGCAATATATTGGGTTTCATCATTTATCGATTTCTCAAAATTCGACAATACACTTATATCCACTTTCCCATTGTTTGTAATTGGGATTTCTTCGATAGCCATAATACCTGAAGGAATCATATAATCCGGCAGATATTGCTTTAGATATTCTTTCAAATGAAAAAGTAAATCCTCATCCTTACATACAACATATGCGTAAATAGAATCCTGTCTTACAATCACAACAGCTTCTTTTACTCCTTGAAAAGATAGAATCCTATTTTTAATCTCATCTAGCTCAATCCTAAACCCTCTTATTTTTACTTGACGATCGCTCCTTCCCATGAATTGAATATTACCATTCTCTGTCCATTTCCCTAAATCTCCGGTTTTATACATTTTCACTTCTGGATTAAATACATCTGGAATAAACTTGAAATCAGTTAACTTTTCATTATTACGATATCCTCTTCCTACCCCTTCTCCTCCTATATATATTTCTCCAACGATTCCTTTAGGTACTAGTTTTTTCTTTTCATCAAGTATATAGATTGAGCAATTTTTTATTGGCTTGCCAATTGATATTTCTTTAATAAAGTCAATTGCTTCCGGGTCAATCATATATGTCGTGGCATCAACACAACATTCAGTAGGTCCATACACATTCGTAATATACGGCGGTTTAGTCAGTTTGAAATTATTATAAAAATTTTTAATTTCTTCTATTAATAACGTTTCCCCACCTATGATAAAATGCTTTACCCCTATATCACTATAAGATAATGTCTCAGATAATAAGCTGATATAGGCTGGTGTACCATCTGATATATCAATCTTATGTTCCTTATAATATACTGCAAGCTTTGTAACATCTTGTCTGGCATCTTCAGGTATAATGTGAAGAGAATGTCCGAGAAGCAGTGCTGAAAAAATTTGTTTTACCGACGCATCAAATGCAAAAGGAGCTAGCAAAGCAACATTCAAATTTGAACCATGCATGTTATAAATTCTTTCATCAAGCGCATTAACTAAATTCACTATACTTTTGTGCTCAATCATAACTCCTTTAGGATATCCAGTTGATCCCGAAGTATATATCACATATGCAAGGCTTTCTGGTACTACTCTATCGCTCAGATTATCACTACTTTCTGAATCTATATCTTCTAAATATAGTTCCTCTATACTATGCTTAACTAGATTTCTTTTTTCACTTTCAGTAAGCAACATGCGGGCACCACTATCTTCTAGCATATACTTAATTCTTTTTTCAGGATAATTTAGATCTAATGGTAAATAAGCTGCACCAGCTTTTATAATCCCCATTATTCCTGCTACAAAGTTCGTGTTACGATTTGCTATTATTCCAACAACGTCTTCTTTTTGAAGCCCTTTTTTAATGAGTAATCTGGCAATTTGATTTGCTTTCTTATTTAATTCTCTATAAGTTAATGTTCCATCTAATCCCATAACTGCAACATGATTTGGCATCAGTTCTGCCTGTTTCTCAAAAATATCACAGATTGTTCCATTGTTTCGGTTACTTGGTATTAATATATTACTATGACTAGTAATTTCTTTTTTCTCATTTTCATCCAATATATTTATATCACCAATTAAAATATTCTCTTGCGAAACAATACTCTCAAGAATCATAAGGAATCGCTGAGAAAACTTTTCTATAGTATTTCTTTTAAATATTTTCGAAGAATAAGTGAATTCAAATTTAATATCCTCCTGACCAGGAAAAGCCTGAAGCAACAGATCGAATTTAGCTGTTTTATTCTCATAATTATATGGTGTATATTTCAATTTATTAATTTCAATTGTCGGATTGTCCATTAGCTGGAGTACAAACATTACATTGAATAAGGCATTTCTATCTAAGTCTCTGTCAATGTTTAATGCATTAACAAGCTCTTCAAATGGATAATCCTGATTTTCATATGCTTTTAATGCACTATCTTTCACCTGTTCAAGTAGTTCTTTAAAGTTTTTTTCTGCCGAAGGGTGATTTCTTAGTGCAATTGTATTTACAAACATACCTATCATATTTTCAAGTTCTTTATGCTTTCTCCCAGCTATAGGTGAACCAATAATTATATCCTCTTGACCCGAGTGTTTAAATAAAAGCACATTAAATGATGCCATTAAAGTCATAAATAAAGTGACTTTTTCTTTTAAATTAAATTGATTTAGTTTAGATGTAAGCTCTTTTCCTGCAAAAAATGAGAGTCGCGCTCCCTGATCACTCTCATCAGAACCTTTTGAAAAATCTCCTGGTAAATCGAGAATCGGAAGCTCTCCTTTAAATTCATTTAACCAATATTCTTTTTGCTTTTTCATATCATTCGTTTCAAATAATTTATTTTGCCATTTTGCGAAATCTTTAAATTGAATTTTTAATCGCGGTAATGATTGATCCTCATATAAATAGATTAATTCCTTCTGTAATATCGGTATAGATGCTCCGTCCGCTATAATATGCTGTACATCTATCATTAAAAGATGCTTATCACTACTAACTTCCACTAATCCTCCACGTATTAAAGGCGCTTTTTCTAAATTAAAAGGTCGTACAAAATTATTGATTACATGTTCTAGTTCAGTTTCCCTAGCACTATATCTCTCTAAGTGAAAATGAACATTTTCCTCTATTACTTGTATAAGCTTCTCATCCACAAAACCAAAAGAAGTTCTTAGAACTTCGTGCCTTTTAATAAGTTTCCTGAATGCTAATTCTAAGCGTTTTTCATCTAACTGTCCTTCTATCATTAGAAAAAATGGTATATTATATGATGTACTATTATGATTCAACTTATTTAAAATAAAGATTCTCTTTTGTGCTGAAGACACTTCATAATACTCTGCCTCTTCTACCTTTGGAATAGCCATATAATCATTGAGTTCCGTATGACTACTCTTATAATGTCTTTTAATATAACTAGAAAATTTCTCTATATCAGGATATTTAAATAAATTTGCTACTGAAATATTGATGTTCATTCTTTTATTAATTCTATTAATAATTTCAATTGCTATAATTGAGTCGCCACCCATTTCATAGAAATCTGATGTTACATTTATTGGATTTATTCCAAGAGCTTCTCCCCATACTCGTCCGACCATCGTCTCTATCTCTGAATACTGATGATCCTGTCTACCATTAAGACAAATCTTTTCAACTCTATTTTCAATATTAATGTTCTGTTTTTGTTGCACTGGTAATTTTTTGTGTAGATTTACCCAATGTCTTTCACGTAAGAAAGCATATACAGGCATACTAATTTTCGTTCTCTCTTCCCCCTCATATAAACTTTCCCAATCAATATCAATACCTCTTTTATAAAGTTCGCATATTTCATGTAATACCGTCATATCTTTCTTACCACTTTGTTTATAATACTCAATCTTTTGATTCGCAATGTTTTTAAGTTTACGCTCTTCCATATATGAAAGCTTTATTACATTTTGAAAATCAAGCGACACATTTCGTAACTTTTCAATTTTTCTTTTTAAATCTTCCTTATCTTTTACCATTAAGCATATCCTGTACTCCCAGTGCTTTCTACCTGTGTTAGCTGTATAACAAAGATTTGAAAGATTTAAATCAGTTTCTTCAATAACAAAATCCGTATATTTTTCTATTAAATTGTATAACGATTCTTTATTTTTAGCTGAAAGAGTGAATACTTCCATAACCTGTTCTTGGCCTATTTTCTCATCTATTATTGGAGCTTCTTCTAAAACAATGTGACAATTTGTTCCACTGAAGCCAAACGAACTGACCCCCGCTCTTCTAGGCGTTTCATTTTTCTTCCATTTACGTATTCTATCGTTCACATACACAGGTGAAGTCGTAAAATTAATTAAAGGATTAGGTTCATTAAAATTGATACTAGGAGGAAGTACCTGCTCTTTTAATGCCATAACAGCTTTAATCAAGGAAGCCATTCCTGATGCTCCTACAGTATGCCCAATATTAGGTTTTACTGAACCAATACCACAAAACTGCTTTTTATCAGTGTACTTTTTAAAGGCATTTGTTATCCCTTTAATCTCAATTGGATCCCCTAAAATTGTTCCAGTTCCATGAGTTTCAATATATGATATAGTATCTGGACTGATTTTAGCGTTCTCCCAAGCCCGAGAAATTAGTTTTTCTTGTGCATCCGCATTCGGAGCTGTAATTCCATTTGAAGCTCCATCATTATTAATAGCGCTCCCTTTAATAACAGCATATATATTGTCCCTATCTTCAATAGCTTTATTTAGTGGCTTTAATATTATGGCAGAGATACCTTCTCCCCATGCTGTTCCCTTCGCATTTTTATCAAAAATACTTATATGTGCATTTTCTGCTTCTATCTCATTCATCGTACCTATGTTTTCAGGTCGTAAAAATAAATTCACCCCCCCTGCAATAGCCATATTACATTCTCCATTTTTAAGAGCCTCACATGCCAAATGGACTGAAACTAATCCAGAAGAACATGCAGTATCAATAACAAGGCTCGGTCCTTTAAGATTGAAAATATAAGAAGTTCTGCTGGCAAGTATTCCAGGATATGTCCCTGTCATTGCAATCATATCCGCATTTTTTACCAATGAATCATACGAAAACTTTAGATCCCCACTGTGATCATGGCCAACAAAAATACCAGTATTTGATCCATATATTTTATTCCCAGCATATCCTGAATCTTCAATTGCTTGATATACTGTCTCTAAAAATATTCTTTGTTTCGGATCCATAAGCATAGCTTCTCTTGGTGAAATTCTAAAAAATGCTGAATCAAACTTATCAATCTCATCTAAAAATCCGGCTTTAAAATATGAATTCTTATTAGGGTTATTTAATAATGGATCAATATCCATTCTTCTCTGCTGCGGCAAATCCCTAATGCAACAAGTACGATTCAAAATATTATTCCAATACTCCTTTATATTATTGGATTCAGCAAATCTGCCAGAAATACCAATAATGGCTATATCTCTATTACTTTTTTGCGATTTATTTGATAGCTCCTTTAAAATACGTAGAGCCATTTCACTATCCATTTTTTTCTCTTTTACTTGCTCTAAGATATATTTATTTATTATAGAAATATCATCCACGATTTTATCACCCTTATACTGTCTTCTTTATTGAGATACATGTAGTATTATGGTTTATTACAGAACTCCCCCCTTAAAGTAAATTGGCATAATGAGGTTCATCTATTTTTGTATTAAATATTTTCCCATCTTCTTTACACAATACCTGAACCAAATTTCTCGCTTGTAATACAACACTTGGCAATCCGCCTCCAACTTGACTCCAATGCCCTACCATATAAAAATCCTCTAAACCATGAAGTGTTCTTTTTAATTTTTTTTCATGTATAATGGCAGCCATTTGTTTCTCCCAGCCCTGCCAACTTCCATTTCTATTATTTGTATATCTTCTGATTGTATATGGCGTAGAAACATCTACTACATCAATATTTGATTTAATATCTCCGAACCTTTTATCTAATAAATCAATGATTTCATTAGCTATTGCTTTCTTCTCATTCTCATACTTTACACGATTATTTTTCTGCAAAGCCTCCCAATATTCACTTGAGGTCTTTGCATATACCACAATGCTGGTTTTTCCTTTTGGAGCAAAAGAAGGGTTTTTATTATATATTTTTACAAATATATTGTTTACATCCTTACAACCGTGATCATTAAGAGGACGCTCTAATTCCAAACTCATATAGTGTGGGACATTCTCAAATGCTTTTGATACCCCTAATCCTACATAAATTTGTGGCGCACTTGTTTTAAAATTATCATAACAATATTTCAAATCTTCATTCACATATTTCCCCTCTAACATTTCATAAATCGTATTATATCCATCTGCTGCGGAGATAACTAAATCCCCTTTATATGTTTGACCATTTTTCAACTTTATTCCTATTGCTCTATTATCTTCAACTAAAATATTAGCAACTTTTGATTTATAATGTATTTCCCCACCCAAATCAACATATCTTTTCTCTATTATCTTCGCAAATTGTAATGATCCTTCTACAGGATGGCCCGCAGATTTACTATTGGCCCACCCCATAGTTGCTATAAAATAAGATATGGATGTATCGATATTAAACCAAAAAATTCGGCTAAAGTTTTCTCGCACCAAGGGACTTTTAAAGCGTTTGGAAAATTCCTCAATTGTAACCTTTCCCCACTCTTTCATAACTTTCATATAAGGGCCCGCTTTGGCTTTAAACCTTTCAAAATCTGAAAGATCTAACAACTCTGGTGCCTTATCTAAATCCAAATCAACACTAGAAATTACTCGAATAGCATCTGTTAAAACTTTAATTGTTTCTTCATCTTCCGGAGCAACTCTAAGAAACTCTTGTTCTAATTTATCTACATCAGAATACAGTGTAAATGTTGATCCATCTTTAAAATTAACAACTGCAAACTCTTCATCATTAATAAACTCCATATTTTGTATAATGTTTAGTTCCTTCCAAAATTTATGGAATGTATTATTAGGTCCTGAACCGACAAGCCAACTAATACATCCATCAAAATAATAGCCTTTCCTACTCCAACCAGTGCAAAGCCCTCCAGGTAATAATCCCATTTCATAAATCTTTGTTTTATAACCATTCATCTGTAGATAACATCCTGCAGCCATTCCTGCAACACCCGCTCCAATAATAATAGCTGTTTTATTTCCCATATTTACTCTCCCTTTCATCACATTTTTAAAACGCACTTAATTTCCTAATATTTTCAATCCATCTTGTATATCTATATTTCCTTTTTGAAGATCATCAAATAAATCCCTAAGTTCTTTCTCTAAATTATTATCGTTACTTACATTCGTTTCTCCGTTTTTCAAATTATCATTATTATTAATTTCTCTATCAATATATTCCGATAACTCAACAACAGAAGGGTACGTAAAGATATCAGAAATGTCAACCAGATTAGGATATTTTTGATTAATGAGGTTTAATAACTGTGTTGCCATAATTGAGTCTCCACCCATGGCACTAAAACTCTCATATAAGTCTAATTCTGGAATATCTAAAACCATAGAGTACATTTGTGCAATGTTTTTTTCTGTTTCAGAATAGTATTCTCCTTTACCTTTTATTACAACATCACTAGCACTATTCTTTAGAGAACTTTTTTCTGTCTCAACCTTAGTTTTTTTAGATTCTTTTAGTTTATTTTTTACACTTATTGACAGTTCGAAAGGTAATTCATCTGTAGCAACTTCTAATATATCCATATTTAATTTACCTGGTATAACATTTGTTAGGTCATTATCTGCCATTGTATCTAATATACTAAGGGCTTTATTAACCGTTAATAATTTAAAAATGGAAAATTCATCAGTAACTCCATAATCTACAGCTATACCAACTTCATCCCACGCTGGCCAATTTATAGAAATAGTCTTTTTTCCTTTTTTGTTTCTATAATAAGAGAAAGAATCTAAATATGCATTCGCAGCTGTATAATCACCTTGTCCAGCTCCACCAAAAATCGAATTGATTGAAGAGAACAAGATACTAAAATCTATATTTTCGTCTTTGGTTAAGTAATCAATTAACCAAGTTCCACTTATCTTTGGATTTATAACTTCTTCAAAAACAGCCTCCTGTTTTCTAAATATAAATCCTTCACCTGCGACTCCTGCGCAGTGGAATATACCGTTTATTTTTCCGTATTTTTCTTTTATTTCTCTAATAACTTTGCTCATACTACTAAAATCGGAAACTTCACAGCTATAGCACTTTACTTCTGATCCCATTCCCTGAATACTTCTAATTGTCTCTAACTTTCTTGAAAGCTTTTGATTTGAGCCATCATTAATAATATCTTCCCATAATTCCATCTCTGGTAACTTAGAACGATTTAGCAATACTATATTCACTTTATTTTTTCCAGCCAAATATTTTGCGATTTCAAGTCCTATTCCACCAGTTCCACCTGTAATCATATAAACTCCATTTTCCTTAATCTCTAGTCCAGTACCTTGTTTATCATGATTATGTTCAAATATATCTAGCTCACTTATATAACGGATGTTATGCCTAAAGGCAATTTGATAATGTTTGTCTTCACTCTTTATTTCTTCAATGATGGAGGTAATAGCGGTGTGATCATCTATATCTATCGCTCTACATTTTATATTTGAAAACTCTTGTGAAATTACACTGCCTAACCCAAACATTGCAGCCCCCAAAGGATTAATTGTCTTCTCATTCCCAGTTACTTCTGTCACGTTGTTAGAAATTAAAATCAAATCAATATTTCTTTTGACTTTATTAACACTTATACCCCTAACTAAATAAAATAGACTATACAATCCGTTATGTTGTAATTCTTTTAAGTCACTAAAATGAATTGCTTCACCATTAGTCATTGAAGATAAGTGAATGATTTTAGTAATATTTCGTCCCTTTACTTCGTTTATTAAATTAATATAATCGTCTGCCATTCCATTAATAATAAATTGTTGATCATTAATCTTTTCAAAGCGGTTCCCAAATTCTACTTGGATAATATTATGATTATCGTATTGTAGCTCTTTGAGAACTTTTTTATAAATCTCCTGTTTATCTTTGAATACTAATATCGTTTCATTAGTAGTGGCATTAACTTTAACTGGGGTTGATCCCTGAACCCACTTTAGATGATAAAACGAACTTTCTTTTTCTAAATTTTCATCAAAAATAGTGTTTAAGCGATTAGCCTTCTTTAATACATAGTCCGTAATCTCCGCAAAAACAACACCCGCAGTATCAATTAATTGTATATTACAAACCTTCGTCTCTTTATTGCTTGATTTCTTTATGACATGTGCATAAAAATGCTGAGGCATCGCTGAATATATCTTCACACTTTTATAAGAAAGTGGGAGGAATGTACTGTCATCGTCATCTTCTCCAATAAATACATTGGCTGCATTATCCAGTAAAGATGGATGTAACAATAAATCTTTTAAGTCCCCTTTAAATTCATCAGATAGTTTCAATTCCACCAATTGTTCATCATGATCCAAGATTACTTCTTTAAAATTTAGCCACCTAGGTCCAAACGTAAATACATTGCTGGTCAATTGCGTATCATCTTTGTATTCAACTTTAATTTTTTCTCTGCTGGCATCCTTTTTCATTAAATTCAAATCAAATATTATTGATTTCATTTCCTTTAATTCATAAGCTTTCCCTTCCGCATGAGTGATCCATTTCTCTCCTTCCTTACTAGCTATGGTGAATCGGACACCCTCTTTTTCTTTCTTTATAATGGTATGAACAACTTTATTTTCATCTTGATGTACCAGTAATGGGGTAAAAAAGATAACATCTCTTAATTCCAAATTGTTATTCCCGAAAAATTCAGAACTTGCCTTTCGCCCCATCTCTAAATAAGTTGTTCCAGGGATTACACTAACTCCCATAATTTTATGATCACTTAACACCCAATCTTTATCCACATTAAATGTTGTAGAATAAATAGTTTCATTCATTGAATCTGCCAAACACTGATCAATCAGAGGATGACTAATATTTTTTTGAATCGGTGTTTCATCTCGTCTATCTTTCACCTCTCCCCAACACTGTATTCTTTCAAATTGATACGTAGGCAAACTAACAGTATTTCTTTTTTCATCTACGTATATCTTTTTCCAATTAACCTTAGCTCCTTTAATATATAAATCACATATTTCTGTAAGATTTAACACTAAATATTCATTACTCTCGTTTGAAATATCTAACAATAAATTATCTACTTTCGTATTCATTTTTCGATGTTCCGATAACGTAATTTCACCTTCATCCATAATTTGCTTTCGATCAGAGCCAATTTTATGATAGCCGAAATATGCTCCTTTCTCTGATATATCATTTAAATTTTGATTACAGAGCAAATCAATTTTTTGTATAAGTTCTTCATAGCTTTTGACTATGATAGCTAACCTATAGCCATAATGACCTCGGCCGGTATTTGCGGTATAACAGATATTCTTTAGACTTTTTTGAGTTCCCTGTTTGAAAAATTCATTATATTTTTTGAGCAATTGAATTAAAGATTTTTCTGTCTTAGCTGATAACGTGAATACTTCAAACGTTAATTTTGAACTTAACTCATCATTTGATTGAATAACCGGTTCTTCTACAACAACATGAGCATTAGTTCCTACAAATCCAAATGAACTGATTCCCGCTCTTCTCGGTACACTACCTCTTGGCCACTTATGCGGCTTATCAGTTACAAATACCGGTGACTTAACAAAATTGATCAATGAATTAGGTTCTTTAAAATTAATACTTGGAGGTATTATATTATGTTTCATTGACAAAACAATTTTAATTAAAGACGCTAAACCCGAAACAGCAACAGTATGACCTATATTAGATTTGACAGATCCTATTCCACAAAACTGTATTTTATCTGTATATTTCGAAAATGCGTTAGTAATCCCCTTAACTTCTATAGGATCACCTAATTTTGTACCTGTACCATGCGCCTCAATATACTGAATAGTTTCTGGATTAACCTGTGCATTTTCCCAAGCTTTAATTAGAACTTCTTCCTGCGCTATTGCATTAGGTGCGGTTAAGCCATTAGAAGCTCCATCATTATTGATTGCACTCCCTTTAATGACAGCGTAAATATTATCGCCATCCTGTCTAGCTTTATTTAAGGGCTTCAATATAACAGCAGCTACTCCATCACTAAAAAATGTACCATCTGCATTTTTATCAAAAGCGTTTACTTTATCGCTTTTAGATTCCATCATAGATTTTCGAGATGTTTCGAAACGTGGAAAGAACCCTAATGAAATCCCACTAACAATTGCCATTTCACATTCCTTGCTTTTTAAAGCATTACAAGCTAAATGCACCCCTAGTAAACCTGAACTACATGCGGAATCTAAAACCATAGAATTTCCTTTTAAATTCAATAAATAATTTATTCTTCCCGCCATCAAACCAGGCCAATTCCCTGTCATACTTGAAGATTCTAATTCCGTAATATAACGATACAGAGTATTATTCACATGATCTTTTCCGACAAATAAAGAAGTATTACTTCCATAAATTTTATCCCCACCATACCCAGCATCCTCAATCGCGGTCCATACGGTCTCCAGCAATACTCTATGAGAAGGATCAATTGCCTTTGCTTCTTTAGGAGAGATACTGAAAAATTCAGCATCAAATTTATCCACATCCTCTAAGTAACCACCAAGCTTCCAGTCATCTGCCTGCTCTTCTGTCAAAAATCCAGATCCAAGAAAATCTGTAAATCCCTTATTATTTACAATAGGTTTAATATATTTAATCATTTCTTCCTGATAATTCACCTTACAATCTAAAGAATTTATTAAGTTATTCCAATATTCTTCTGTATTATTAGCTTTAGGTAGTTTACAAGATATCCCAATAATAGCAATATCCTCACTCTGCATACTTTCACTATTTAATTCTTGAAGCATCTTTTTTGCTTGTTCCTGTGTTATCTTGCGCTGCTTTACCTGTTCTAATATATAGGTTTGAATTACACTCATTTTTTAATCACTCCTACATAAATTTTTTGTATTAATTCATTTTTGTTATTAGGGGCAAACCGTCGATTCTGACCTTTGCGGCGAATAGAACCACTATATTTCTGTGGTTCTTAATATTCAATTACATAAAATCCCAAAGCAAATATTTCTTTGAGCAGTGCTAAGAAATGGCACTTCATCTGCCTTCACACTTCCGAATATTATTCCAAAAAATAAACCCTTTTTATGGCTGTCTTGGTTGTGAAAAAAAGAACCTTCTTTTTTTCACAACCAAGACGTCTTTCTATGATTTTTGTCCTGAATATATCAGTTTATTTGCCTCACCTACTTCCAACTCACCGGAAGCTAATTTACTCAAAATAGCATCAATATCATCTTCTTTATGATTATCCTCAAAAATTTGGCTAGGTACACAATCATCATCATTTTTTAATTCAGATTCAATATAAGATGCCATTTCACGAATTGATGGGTAGGTAAAAATATCTGATACATCGATCAGTGATGGGAATTCTTTTTCTATTTCCTTCATCAAATAGATAGCCGATATTGAATCCCCTCCTAAATCGTAAAATTTATCATCGATACCGATTTGCTCTAATCCTAAAACTTTTATCCAAACCTTTAAAATCTTATTTTCTATACTGTTATAATCAATATGATTAACCTGTACAAAATTCATTTCTTCACTGATTTTATCTTTTGAGACTGTTTGATCTATGCGTTGTAAAATATCTGAAGATATCTGAAATTTAATCAAGCCTTTATGAACACCAAGTACTTTATAATCAATTTCTCCAATAATAACTTTTGAAATTTCCTTTTGTATGATTTCATCAAATGCATATATTGCTTCAATAGAGTTAATAGTCTTAAACCCATTATTATCCTTATGCTCTTCTTTACGCTTATCAATATATTCAGCGAGCATCCCTACATCATTCCAACCACACCAATTAATAGTCAATGTCTTTTGTTCAGGGGCTACTAGACTCCTAAATTCCTCAAATGAATCCATGTAAGCATTGGCTGCCACATAATCAGCTTGTCCCACACTGCCTCCCAATGACGTGATGGATGAAAACATAATAAAAAAGTCCAATTGATCATCTTTTGTAAGTTGATTCATTATCCATGTTCCATGAATTTTGGGTTTAATTACATTATCAAATACTTCTTTCTCTTTTCTAAAAATAAACCCCTCTCCAGAAACACCAGCCCCATGTATAACACCGTCTATTTTATTGAATTTTTTCCTTATCTCTCTAAATACTTCTTTTATTTCATTTTCATTCGCAACATTCGCTTTATAACATTCAACTCTCGAACCACTCTCTTGTATTTCATTAATAGCTTTGATTTTATAAGCAATCTTACTTTCCTCAATCGCCTTTGCTGACAAACCAGAACGCCCAATTAAAATTAAATTAACATTTTCCTTGGACGATATATATTTGGCCATTTCTAAGCCTATTCCACCCATGCCACCAGTAATAACATAGACGCCATCTTTCTTAAATTCCACTTTCTCTTCTGGAAGAGCTTTTATATCAACATTTTGCAATTCTTGAACATATTTATCTTTATCTCTGTATGCAACCAGTTCTACTTGTTTTTTTGAGTTTATTTCAGTAATACAATCCTCCACGCAAATCTTATCATCTATATCAATACATCTCACACTTAGTTTTGGATATTCCTTTTCTATGACCTTTCCAAAACCAAAGAAAGCTGCATTATGTGGTTTTATTTTAAATTCTTCACCATTAACCCGATGCGCGAAATCGGTGAATAACAATAGTTCTATACTATTTTTCGTATTCTTAATTATTGACTTAGTTAAATAAAATAAGCTGTCTAATCCTATAGATAGTTTTTTCTGAAGTTGTAGTAGCTCTTCATCTGTTTCATTATTGATTGTCATTAAATGAATAATTTGAGTAATATTTTCATTTGCTATAGCTTCAAATAATTTGTCGTAATCCTCTTGTTCTCCACGAATTGTATACTTCCAATTACTAATCTTAGAAAAGCGCTTCCCTGGCTCTACTTCAATAACAGATTTCCCATCCACTCTTAATTGCTTTGCAATCTTGTTAGATAATTCCCCTTCATTTTTAAATAATAAAATATTACGATTATCATATTTCTTTTCAAATGTGTAGTCTTTCTTACTTACCCATGCTAACTTATGATACATTTGCTTGCTTTTATCTATTTTTTCTGTGGAACCATGAACTTTCTTTACAATATAATTACTTATTTCCCCAAATACCTCTCCAACCTCATTTAATAGCAATATATCAAATTTACCAGTTTCCTCATTATCGTTAGTTTTCTTTGTTATATAGCTATAAAACTTTTTAGGCGTAGATCCAAAGATTCGAAAGTTTTTATAATAATAAGGCAAATAGCTTTCATCATTTATCGTAAAAGTAGCTGCATTTACAGCACAATCCATCATGGCAGGATGCAAACTATAGTAATCAAAATCGTTCTGATACTCTTTCTTAATTTCTAGTTCGCATAACACTCCTTCATTATTCCTGTAGATTGCATTGGTGCATTTCCACCTATCACCAACGCTTACTATACTTTCTGACCTGTTTGTATCTTCTATAAAATAAACAGATTCATAGTCTTTTTGGTTTACATCTACTAAACTACGATTATTTTTCTGAATGATGTAAACAGATTCATAGTTCTTTTTTAAAACTTCAATATCATATTTTTTGGGCCTCTCTTTTACTTCCTTAACAATTAACGCTTCTGCATGCTTGACCCATTCCCCTTCTCCTAACTTACTTACAACACTAAATTCTAACGTATCCTCTTTTATATTTATAATTGTATGGACTTCTCTTGTTTCCACATCTTTTACTTGCAAAAGGTGTGGAAACATTACGTTCTTTAAAACAATGTTCCATGAATCACCAAAATATCTTTTTCCAATTTCTCTTGCTGTGTCTATATATGTAGTACCAGGAACAACATAATAATTGTCCACTTTATGCTCATTCAAAATCCAATAATCTTTAACATTTAAATGTGACACATAGACTTCCATATTAAATGATTGTAAAGCAAGATTATTTATTAAAGGATGTTTATCTTTCTTGTTAGATATTGAATTACTCTTTTCTTTTAAATCTATCCACATTCTTTTTCCATCAAAAGAATAAGTAGGTAAGCTCACTTTTCGGAAATTAAATTTCCGATATAGTTCTTCAAAATTAACATCTGCTCCATTACAATACAATTCACTTAAAAACTGTAAATCAGATTTGTTAATATGAGTGACATCTTTTCTTATTCTATTAATTATCCTCTTTATCTCATGGCTTGTATGCGACTCATTAATATGAGTTGAAAAAATGTTCCTCCCTATAAACCTGGTATTTTTTTCAATAATTTGAAAATAAATATCTTTATCCAGATATGTTTTCCATTCCGATCGAACTAATAATTCTAGTTTTTCTAACAATTCTTCTTTTGTTTTTATAATAAGGGCAATTCTAAATTTATTAGCTAGCCTTCCAGTATTCATCGTATAACAAATGTCATGTAATTTAACTTCTTTTTCTTCCCCTAAAAATTCGATATAACTGTTTAGTAAATTGAATAATGACTTTTTTGTTCTTGCTGATACTGTAAAAATATTTTCAGAAAAAACAGTTTCTTCACGTTGTTCAATTTTAGGTGGTTCTTCTAAAATGACATGACAGTTGGTTCCGCTTAAACCAAAACTACTAACACCACATCGATATACTCCATCATTATTAGTCCAATCCAGCACTCTATCATTTACATAAACAGGCGACTCATGAAAATTAATATTTCTATTTGGAACTTTAAAATTTAAGCTTGGGGGAATTTTTTTATGTTTTAATGCCATGACTGCTTTAATTAAACCTGCTAATCCTGCCAAACTATCCAAGTGACCAATATTGGTTTTTACAGAACTAATCGCGCAAAACTGTTTACGATCTGTAAATTTGCTGAAAGCCTGTTGTATCGCACTTACTTCTATTGGATCACCCAATTTAGTGCCTGTACCATGAGCCTCTATATATGTAATCGTTTTAGGATCTATATGTGCATCCTTCCAGGCATCTAAAATAACATTCTCCTGTGCAGCTACATTAGGAGCTGTGATTCCCACTGAACTACCATCCTGATTAATTGCACTTCCTTTAATAACTGCATAAATTTGATCTTTATCAAGAATTGCCTTATTCAGCGGTTTAAGCAGAATTGCAGCCACACCCTCGCCACTATTTGTTCCATCAGCCTTATCATCGAATGTTTTTACAAGTGAATCAGACGATGTAATACCAATATTCCATTCATTCTCTTTTTCTGTTTTAGGAAAAATCTTTATATTTACTCCTCCAACTAAAGCTGTATCACAATCACGATTTCTTAAAGCCTGACATGCGGTATGGAGTGTAACAAGTGATGAAGAACAAGCTGTATCAATTACCATAGTAGGGCCTTTAAAATCCAATATATATGCTAATCTACTTGCAATAACCGACTTAATATTACCCGCAGTTGCTAAACCTAATAATGATTGATCTCCCTTTTCAATTAGCTTAAAATACTCATTTGATCCATCACTACTTAGCCCTACATATATTCCTGTCTTGGTTCCACATAATTTGCCGCCTCCATAGCCCGCGTCTTCCAAAGCATTCCATGCTGTTTCGACAAATAATCTTTGTCTAGGATCAATTAACTTAGCCTCATTAGGAATTATTTCAAAAAAATCACAATCAAATTTATTAATTTCATCTAAATAGGCTATTTTTGTGTAGTTCACATCTTTATTTTTATTTTTAGCACCACTGTATTCTAAATAATTATCAGCGTCTTCTTTTCTGTTTATCGGAATATCCCTGATTAATTCTTCTCCGTTTATTAATAGATCCCAATAAGCATTTAAATTATTAGCCTTGCCAAATTTACCAGAAATCCCTATAATTGCAACATCATTTTCAGAAATATTATTAATTCCAATAACTTCTTTCCTCTGCTTCTCTTTAATTCCTAATTTATCATTTTTAAAAGCAGCAGCCTTTAAATCACTTAAACTTATAAAATCTGTTTTCATCTTCTCACCTCACTAATAGTAAGCAAAATTTGGTATCTTAAATTAAATTTCAAAGTTCTCAAAATAGTGTTTTGTATTTGTTTCGTCAAACAATTGATTAAATCTTTCCTGTTGTTCATCTTTAGGAGTTCCTTTAGTTTGAAATACTGATTTTAGCATTTCTACAGCCATTTGCATTTGATCTATTGTAGGCATTTTGTTAGTTGCCTCTAGTTCAGTTTGAAGCATCGCAATTTTTTCATAAGGCTCAATAACACCTCTAGTGTATTCTTCATTATTCCAATTATTATTTTTAGTAGCCACCGCTATCCCCAAACTTCTTGAAATAATAGAATACCTGTTTTTTCGATGAGAGACTTCTTTTGCAAAGATTTCTTCCTTCATTTCTTTTATATCTTCTTCTTTGTCATAACTGTATGCTCCAATATTTGATATATTGTTTCTTACAAGATTCCTTAGCGTGGCCTTAGGGCCAAATTCAATCACGTTATCTAATTGTTGTTGCTCCAAGTATTTCATTATTGCATACCAATTCACAGGTTTTACAATCTGTTTCCCTAAAATGTCCAATATTTGATCCTTATCTTCATAAGGCAACGCCGTAACATTTGATAAGACCTTATATTTAGGATCTTTAAAGGCGTATCTATTCAACTCATTTTTAAATTTATCAGCCGCTAATTCCATTATCGGTGAGTGGAAGGCAGCACTAACATTTAATTTGAAAATTTCTGCACCTTTACTCTTCAGCTCTTCACAAACCTGTGCAACAGCCTCTGCTTCCCCTGATACCACAACATCTTTTTCTCCATTGTAATTTGATATACCGATAACCCTTCCACTTAAAGAAATTTTATAACTTTCTTCTTCTACAATTTTTTCATCTATATTTCTAATAACAGCCATAGCTCCTAATCCATCATTTGCTGTTTCTTTCATAAACATACCTCTGGCTCTTACAAGCTTTACAGCATCTGAAAAATCAATGACACCCGCACATACCAAAGCAGTATATTCTCCCAAGCTATGTCCCGCTAAATAATGAGGTTCTTCCCCTATCTCTTCCATGTAAACTCGGAATTGAGCCATACTAGTTGTAAGTATTGCAGGTTGTGTATTTTCAGTCTGAGAAAGTTCATTAGCGTTGCCTTCAAAACATAATTTTCCAAGGTCGAACCCTAATACTTCACTTGCCTCATCATAAGTTTCCTTTGCAATAGCGAAATTATTATATAAATTTTTGCCCATTCCTATATATTGAGATCCTTGTCCTGAAAATAAAAAACCTAATTTTGGCATGTTAAAGCCTCCATCTATCTTATTTTTAATAATTAATTTAACTTAGCGAAGTTAACCTTACACTTTGATTACCTCTCATATAAAAATGCAAGATTAACTTTGCCTCATTCTTACATTTATATTGAACCACTTACTGTACTTTGTGTTATAACTTGAATCAGCTTAATATAGTTGTAAAATAAATCCTTAATTTTACTTTGATTCAGTTTTTGGTCATTATATATACATATAATTTCTACTTCACTATGTCCCTCATGAATTTCAAACACTAAATCGTAAGTCCTTAAATAATTAACATTTGAATTGTTCGATACTCTAAACAATGGAAAAATACAATGATCAATTACTGAATCAAATAATTCACTTGGAGAATCGATAGAATACTGTTGAGATTTTGCTACATTTCCAATTTTATCTTTGATAGTTCTTATAATGTCATAAAAATTTTCTACCCCTGATACATCAACAGATATTTGACTTATTTGTTCTTCCCCTTGATTATCCAGCTGAATAGTAACAAGGTTTTTTCCACACGTATCAGCTAATAGGAACACATAACATGCTAATAACAGATGGTATATTTCATAATTATCACCACAAATCCCCAGTAATCCTGAATACTCATCTTCTGTTAATTTAAATTTCAAAAGAGGTTCTTCGTTTAAACAATCTTCCAACCAAAAATATTCTAAAGGTAATTCAATTGGCGTTATATCTTTGGCTACTGAAGTCGATATTTCTTCAAACTTCTCAATAGATTCAATGAATTGTGCCAATCTGTATATAGTTGGATGTGCAAAAATATCAGTAATTTGAATTTTTTTAGGATACAGTTTTTTAATTTCATTATGCATAGCTACAATTTTGATAGAATTGCCTCCTGCCTCAAAGAAATTATCATGGATTCCAACTTTTTTAATATTCAAAATACCAATCCATATATTCCTAATATCCCTCTGAATATCAGTCACCACTTCTTCGTAATTACTATTTAACTCTGGACGATTACGAGTAGGTTCGGGCAACGCTTTTCGATTTAATTTTCCATTTGTGGTCAACGGAATTTCATCAATCTCCATGTATATCTGCGGAATCATATACGTAGGCAGCATAGACGATAAATATTTAATTAATTCTGATGTATTGATTTTTTCTTTCGCTACATAATACAGCACTAATTCTTGTACCTCAAATGAATTTGTTTTGCCAACTGCTATGCATTCCTTGATCTTTCCATATTGATTTGCGACATTTTCAATTTCACCTAATTCTATTCGATATCCTCTAATTTTCACTTGATTGTCTATTCTTCCGATAATATCTAGTTCTTCATTAGGTAACCACCTAGCCAGATCTCCCGTTTTATACATTTTTCCTACATTAACAAATGAGTTTTCCACAAATTTTTTTACAGTTAATTCTTCTTTATTTAAATAACCTCTGGCCAGACCGTCTCCAGCAATACATAATTCACCTACACTTCCCATAGGCACTGTATTCCCAACGTCATCAATAATATAAACCTGCGTATTCGCAATAGGTTTCCCTATATTTATACTATTTTCTTTGGTTAAATCTTTTATAGTCGACCATATAGTAGTTTCAGTTGGGCCGTACATATTATAAATTTTGGAGTTTGTACACTCTTTAAGTTGATAAAGTAAATCATGAGGAAAAGCCTCTCCTCCTACCATTATCAAATTCAATTTTTCAAAACATTCTTTGCTATTACTACTGTTTAACATTAATTTTAATCTAGAAGGAGTAAGTTGGATTGTATTTACTTCCGAATCAACAATAACTTTATTTAATAGATAAGGATCTTTTTGCTCCGTCTCATTGGCAATGACTACTTTCCCCCCCTTGATTAAAGGCAAAATCGTCTCTAAACCAAAAATATCAAAAGAACATGTAGTCACCGCAAGGATTACATTATTATAGGTAAAGTCAATTCGTTCTGTTATTCCCTTAATAAAATTATGAAACGCTCGATGCTCGATGGCTACTCCTTTGGGCTTCCCAGTAGATCCTGAAGTATAAATTACATAAGCTAAATCCTCAGCTTTATTTATTTTATCTACATTAGAATCCATTTGATATTCTAACTCCTGTGAATCAATACTAATAATTGATCCAGTAAAGCTCAAATGATTCGAAAGGTTCTCTTCTGTTAAAAGTAAACTTCCTTTACTGTCTTCCAACATATAGTCAATTCTGTCTACAGGATATTCTGGATCTAACGGTAAGTAACACCCTCCAGCTTTTAATATCCCTAAAATCCCTATAATAAGATTAAAAGATCTTCTTACTAAGATAGGAACAACAGTATTTTCCTTCACATCATTTCTTCGCAAAATTCGTGCTAATTTATTCGCCTTTTTATTTAACTCATTGTAAGTCAGGGATTCTCCATTAAATTCTAAAGCAATTGCTGTCGGCGTTCTTTCAACTTGTTCTTCAAATAACTCTTGAATAGTCTTTTCTTTTGAATATATTACTTCTGTATCATTAAATTCCCGCAATAACTTATTCCGTTCTACACCACTTACCATATCAATATCTGATACTTTCACTTCTTGATTAAAAGCTAAATGATTTAAAACATTCACTAGATTCTGAAGTATCGCACTTATTACTTCTTTACTATAAATATTGTTATTATATGTTATTTTCATATTTAACTCATTGCCAGGTATGATTAGAAGCTCTAAATTATAATTCGTTTGTTCAAACCCCGAAGTAGCAGTTATTTTTAATTCTGATTCATAATTGCTATGAAAACTTGCTAGATTCATATCAAGTGGATAATTCTCATATACCACTACATGATTGATAAGTTTATTCTTCATATTGGTCAGCGCCTGTACCTCTGCTAATGAACAATAACTGTATGTATTAGCTTCAATAAAATCTTTATTTATTTTTTTAGCAAGTTCAATAAAAGATGTAGTATCTTTTATTCTTAGCCTTATAGGCACAGCATTAATAAATAAGCCAACCATATTTTCAATACCATTAATCTCACTTGGTCTACCCGAAACAACTGAACCAAATACAACATCATTTGTATTATTATACTTTTGCAACAACACACCCCAAGCTGTTTGTATAATTGAACTTAAGGTAATACTATTTGTTTCTGCTAAATTTTTTAATTTGGCTGTTATTGTTTCAGTAAGCGATATTCGCTCTTGTCTACGTTTATATTTATCAACCTTTAAGCGGTGTTCTGGAAACACTATCTCTTGTTCGTATGCATGAAGATAATTTTTCCAATACTCTAATGCGACTACTTTATCCTGTTGATCAAGCCATTGTAAGTACCTGCTATATGATACAGTTTTTTCTATCGGAATTTCTTTTCCTTTAACAAATGCTTTATAATTATCCATTATTTCTTTAAGTATGATTCCAATACTCCAGCCATCCATAATGATATGGTGAAAACTATATATTATTTTAAATATGTTGTTTTGAACCTTTATCACTGATACTCGAATTAGAGAGTCTTTTGTCAATTGAAAGCGAGTGTTTCGATCCCTTATTTTAAATTGCTCTATATAATTTTCTTTTGTTTCGATATCCCAGTGACTTATATCCTCATAATGTATTTTAATCTTCCTTTTTCTTAAAACCGCTTGCTTAAACACACTAATATCCTCATAGAAAAATACCGTTCTTAATATTTCATATTTCTCTATAATTTTATTTAATATGCTATTAAGAATTTCCACATCAACTATTCCTTCAATAGTCAGTTCACTCTGCTCCAAATAGGCACTTGAATCTTTTTCAATAATAGAGTTATACAACATACCTTCCTGCATTGGGGAAAGAGAATGGATCTTCTCAATTGCCTTACCACATGCAGTTATTTTTTTCAAATTCACTAAATCTAAATCTGGATCGCCATAATCCCATGGAGTTTTTTCAGCTACTTTCTTGTTCTCACAATGCTCTATCACTTCACTTAAGCTAGTTTTATAAACATTTGTTAATTCTTCTATTGTTTCCCACTTATATTCCTTCGTATTGTAGCTAAATATGAATCTTAACTGTCCTTCAATAACGAGACCATTGATCTCAATACTATGTGATTTTTTATTTTCCCTTGAAATGCTAATACCAGTTGGGATATTAGAATAGCGAAACAGACCATCGCTTTCTTCCTGACCAAATTCACCAAGATAATTAAAACTAATTTCTGGTTTTGACTTAAAATAGATACCTTTTTCAACGTTTGATAAATATTTAAGAATTCCATACCCTATTCCTTTGTTAGGAATATGTCTTAATGTCTCCTTTGTTAGTTTAATTGAATACGAGAGGTTATCGCTATAGCTCATATCCAAAGTAACTGGATATACTGAAGTGAACCAGCCTATTGTTCTATTTATCGAAACATCTTTTAAAATATCCTCTCTCCCATGTCCTTCAAGACTCACACACACTTTGTCCATTCCACACCATTTATTTACAGCCAATCCTAATGAGCAAAGCAGTATATCATTAATATGTGTATTATATGCTGCATTTGTTTTCCTCAAGAGTTTCTCTGTTTGTTCTTTTGTAAAGTTTATGCTAATCTCTTGACTCTCTTCATATAAGCTTTCACATTCAGAAAAATCTTTTGGTAGCGTCTCAAATGGTATGCTCTCCAACGCTTTCCAATAGTCTAATTCTTTCTGAATTTCTTTGCCCTTTGCAAATTCATTGAGCTTTTGAGTCCATTCTTTAAAGGCTGTAGTTTTTTGAGGTAATTTTACCTCTTCCTCATTTTCTATTTTTAAATACAGTGTTTCTAAATCTTCCAACAATATTCTCCACGATAGCCCATCAATAACCATATGATGAATTGCTACAAGTAAGTGATCTCCTGTTTTAGTCTTAAATAAACCTAGTTTTATTAAGATGCCATCTTCTAAACTCATTCCTTTTTGAATTTCACTAGATAACATTTCAATACTTCTTTCAGGATTTTCATCTCCTCTTACATCATATAACTCTAAGCTAAATGCATCTTCAGCTTGCTCAATGCCTCTATTCCATTGCTTAAATTCATCATTTTCTTTTATATACATCATTCTTAAGGCATCATGGTGTTTTACTATTTCCAAAAATGACTTTCTTAATATTTTTTCATTGATGCCATCTTGCTTGTAAAACATAAAAGCTTGATTATAATGATTTTTTTGTGAAAATTCTTGTTCAATAAACCATTTTTGAATCGGAACCAATTCAGCTTTACCTTCAATTGCCGACTGATCAACCTGGATATCATCTAATTTAATATGTTCACGTAATTCTTTAATTCGAGGAAATTGCATTAAGTCTTTTACCTCGAGTCTCAAGTGATATTTCCGAAGTTCCGATACGATTAATATTGACTTTATTGAATCTCCTCCGATTTCATAATAATTATAGTTAATACCTATCGGATCTATTCCTAGAACTTTCTCCCAAACTTTCACTAAAATTTCTTCTATTTTATCTCTTGGTTCTTCGTATTTTG
Source organism: Bacillus sp. AR8-1 (assembly GCF_008042345.1). Classification (NCBI taxonomy): domain Bacteria; kingdom Bacillati; phylum Bacillota; class Bacilli; order Caryophanales; family Bacillaceae; genus Bacillus; species Bacillus sp. AR8-1. Next base: position 1,382 of record NZ_QNUB01000006.1, on the reverse strand, counting down.
ATTCTATTAATTCTGCTACGTCAATGACAGGAAGCGCCTTTGTATCTATTTTTCCATTTGAACTTAAAGGCATCTTGTCAATTTGAATAATGTAACTTGGTACCATGTACATCGGAAGTTCCCTGGTTAATTTTTCTTTAATCTTTGAAGCTTCCACTTTTTTATTAGACGTTATATAACTACAGAGAAACATATTCTTATTTTGATCTTTTTTTGCCATAACTACAGCTTCTTTAACATCTTTGATCTTTAAAAGCTGATTTTCTATTTCTCCGATTTCTATTCTATAACCCCTTATTTTAACTTGATTGTCCATTCTCCCTAGGTATTCCATATTACCATCTGGTACCCACTTCACTACATCTCCAGTTTTGTATATTTTACTATTGGGTTCAAATGGGTTATCCAAGAATTTCGCCGCTGTTAACTCTTCTCTATTTATATATCCGCTTGCAAGCCCATCACCGCTTACACATAATTCTCCGGCTACGCCAATTGGAAGTAGCTCCATGTTCTTCCCTAAAACATATAGTTTTGTGTTATCTGCGGGCACACCAATCGAAACTGAAATTCCCTTATCTTTTTCAACATTATATTTATAGATCATACATCCTACCGTTGCCTCTGTCGGTCCATACTCATTGTATATATCTATATTCTCATTGAATGCTCGATATATCTTTTCGGCCTGTTCTACTTTTAGCTCTTCCCCACCAACTATTAATTTCTTTATTTTTGATTTTGATAAATCCATATTTTCCAACAATCTTAAATGCGTTGGTGTTAATTTTATAATATCAATTTTATTTTCCTCTATTATTCTTCTTATCAGTAGCGCTTTATCTGTCCCCTCATACACAACAATCTTGTTTCCTGTAACAAGCGGCGTGTACAGAGAAGTTACTGTTAAGTCAAACGCTATTGAAGAATATAATGGAAAATCAAATTTACCATCATTTACATAGCTCTTTTTTGCCCAATAAATATAATTAACAACTCCCTTATGTTTAACCATCACTCCCTTTGGGGCTCCCGTAGTTCCAGAAGTATAAATTACATAGGCTAATTGATTTGGCTGATTACTATTCAGTAAATTGCTCTTTTCTTGTTCATATAATGAATGATTTTTTAAATTTATCACCTTACCACTGTACATAACGTCTTTTGCTAATTGATTTTTCACTAAAAGTATAGAAGCTCTACTATCATCTAACATGTAACTTATTCTGTCATTTGGATACTCCGGATCTACGGGTAAATATGCTCCCCCTGCCTTTAGTATTCCTAAAATCCCTATAATCATTTCCAAAGACCGATCTACCATAATTGCTACTATATCTTTTTCTGTTACTCCCTCCTTCCTTAATACTCTAGCTAAACTA
>NZ_QNUB01000059.1:0-79107 GCF_008042345.1 Bacillus sp. AR8-1 | reverse complement strand
CTTATGTTAACATCTTCATTTTTCAATGTCAACTAAGTTTTTTAATTTCTTTTTTTGTCGTTTTCTGCGTTTCCGCATCAGCGACGGTTATTAATATATCATGCAGTATATACAGGGTCAATACTTTTTACAAAAAAATTTCACATCCCGTTAAAAACTTAAAAATCATTATAGCACCCATTCAGTCTTCATGGCTCCTCTCCTATCCATTTCATATCTTATCTCTTTATCAATTTACACGAGAGTGAAAATTCTAAATTTTATGTTATATTATTATTATAGGAGTGTGGTGAGAATGAGCATTAAGTATTCAAACAAAATCAATAAAATCCGGACCTTTGCATTAAGTTTAGTATTTATCGGCCTCTTCATTGCATACTTAGGTGTCTTTTTCCGCGAAAACATTATTATCATGACAACTTTTATGATGGTTGGCTTTTTAGCTGTTATCGCTAGCACTGTCGTTTACTTTTGGATTGGTATGTTATCTACTAAGACTATCCAAATTATTTGTCCAAGCTGTGATAAGCCAACAAAAATGCTCGGCCGTGTCGATGCATGTATGCACTGCAATCAACCTTTAACACTAGATCGAGATCTAGAAGGAAAAGAATTTGATGAAAAGTATAATAAGAAGAGTTATAAATCATAAGTATCAAGGGAAATACGAGTTTGCAACACTACAAACGTTTCAACTCATTAAAAAGTTGATTTCTTAAGAAATCAACTTTTTAATTGTTTTATTAAATTTATTACACCTATTTTTTCGAAATAACAGTAAACATCCCTGTCATGTTAGGCGAATAATCTTTAAAATCATATTTTTCGTAGAATGACGTTTTCCCTTGCGACGCAAACAAACCAATGAATGCTTTATCTGGAGCATTCTGATTTAAGTATTCTACTAAAGTATTCATTATTTTCTTTCCAATACCATTCTTTTGATACTCTGGATGAACCACTATATCTTGAATATAGAAATAGATAGCCCCATCACCAACAATTCTGCCCATGCCGATGATTTGATTATTATCCTTGACTGTTATACAGTAAATCGAATTTTGAAGTGATATTTCCACCACCTCAAAGTTCATATAATTTGTCCATCCCACAGAATCACATAAATATTTATATTCTTCCAATGTTGGAATGTCACTTTTAATCTCATATTTCTTCAAAATGTCCCCTCCAAGAATTCATTTCCACCAATACAAAGTAAATTCGACAAACTTTTATCTAACCCTTCTTACTAACTTAGCACTGTAAATCCCGATTAACCTCACGCTAATCCTTATATAATAAAGAAAGAGGCTGACGTATAGCCGTCAGCCTCTTTCTTTATTATATATTACGCCTTATGTCCTTATATAATAAAGAAAGAGGCTGACGTATAGCCTCTTTCTTTATTATATATTACGCCTTATGACACTCTGGACAAACGCCATAAATTTCTAAGCGATGACTATTGATAACGAAGCCTGTCGTTTTCGCAGCTTCCTCTTCCAGCTTTTCCAAGCCTCCATAAGGAAAATCAACAATCTTACCACATTTTTCGCAAATCACATGATAATGTTGACTTGTAACATAATCAAATCTACTTGAAGCGTCTCCATAAGTTAATTCCTTTACAAGTCCAACCTCTTTAAACACACGTAAGTTATTATAGACAGTTGCAACACTCATATTTGGAAACTTACCTTCTAATGCTTTATAAATATCATCCGCTGTTGGGTGCGTCATTGATTCCACAAGGTACTCTAAAATAGCATGACGCTGTGGAGTAATGCGTACACCCGTATTTTTCAGCATTTCTAGCGCTTCTTTTAATTCTTCTTTGACCACCGTCATGCACCCCGATTCTATACGGATTATTATTTTATAATTCTTATAAAGAGTGTACTCCTTTTCTTATAAATCGTCAATATTTCTACTATAAGTATGTGGTTTATTTTTATATTCAGGACTTGTTTTTATGTATCTTTCCCTTTTTCTTCATATATTACATAGAAAAAAGTGCGACATAATCGCACTTGGAATACTATCATCTGAGGAGGTATGCCCTACACTTCCACTTTATGTAAGGCAGTAAAATATGTATAGACACTTGCCTTGTTTCTGCATATTTTATCTCCAACGTAGATTTATTTTATATAAGAAAGAACATCCTCAATATGTCCTTTCACTTTCACTTTACGCCACTCTTTTACAAGTTCACCGTCTTTATTAATAAGGAATGTAGAACGCTCGATTCCCATATACTCTTTCCCAAAGTTCTTTTTTAACTTCCAAACATCGTATAACTCTGCTACTTTATGATCTTCATCTACTAAAAGTGTAAATGGCAATTCATGTTTCTCAATGAATTTCAAATGTCTATTCGCTGAATCAGGACTTACTCCAAGAATAACCGTATCCTTCTCTTGAAATACTCCATACGCATCACGAAAATCACATGCTTCAGTTGTACATCCTGGCGTCATATCTTTCGGGTAAAAATAGAGAACTACATTTTTACCGCGAAAATCAGCTAGGCTAACTTCTTCTCCGTTACTTCCCTCTAATGTGAATTCTGGTGCCATTTCTCCTACTGTAATCATTGTTATCACTCCTACTCTTTTCCTTTACTATAACAAATGCTTCCTTATTTTTCATTGTCTATTACAGACCTCATCACAAAAGCAAAAGGGAGTGTATATCCAATTAGCGCTTCTGCAATTGCAATCCATCGCCCAATTCCAATCGGAGATATGTCACCATATCCAACAGACAATAAAGTAACTGCGCTAAAATATAAACAAACTTCAACGAGTTGAAAAGAATGAGCGTTCAAACTTTCTCCGTCCTCTTTCAAAACTGCGAAACCCATTTCCTCTAATACAACGTAACTTAATCCAAACGCGATCAGTACTGTTGTATAGATCAAAAATAATGTGGCCAAATTATACAGCGAAAAAAAACGCGTTGAATCTGAATAGGAACTCCATAATAATTGGACACTTTTCAAAATAGCGATTGCTGCAATTAATAGAATAAATCCCCATAACATGTCCTCCACCTCATTTTATATGTATGAGGTGGAGGACTGATTTATCCCTTAGAAACGAACAAGCTTCTATAATTAATTACCCGCGCCACGGTATCTTTTTACTCCTTGGTTCCAGAGGTTGATTGCAATCGTAAAACAGATAACACCAACAAGTGGCGTCGCGAATGCATAACTATTCCATTCTGTTTTTCTTAAAAAGTACGCTGCTGGATATACTCCAACAAACGCGAACGGTAAAACAAACGTTAAAATGAAACGAATTACACGGTTATAAATATTAACAGGATAGCGCCCGTAATTACCTATGTTATACATAAGGGGCATAATTGAACTTTTCGCATCCGACCAAAAACCAAGGCTCGCAAGCGTAACAAATATCCCTCCATATACAAGTGCTCCTCCTCCTACCATCAATATAAATAAGAAGAAATCATACCAGTAAAAAGATAATTGTAACTCCACAGCTGCATATCCCATTACAACAATCCCTGTAATGGCTCCAATTAAAGATTCAAGTTCCATTCTCTCTAATATAATTTGAAATAGGCTATGGATCGGTCGCGTTAATACACGATCCATCTCCCCTTTAATAATGTATCGATCATTAAAATCCCATATATTAAAGAAAGCTGAAAAGATGGCAAATGGTACTAAAAAGAAACCATAAATAAAGATTACCTCTTCTCGACTCCATCCCTTCAATGCTTGTGTATGCCCAAATACAACGAGAATAAATATTAAATTAACTGCTTGAAGCGATAAATCAGAAAGTAAACCAACGATAAAATCGCCTCGATACTCCAATTTCGTTTTTATATATTGACTTGCATATTGTAAAAATAAGTTTATATATAGCATCTCATCATCCCCCTTGTACAATTAGACGTTTTCTCGCCGTTCTCCACATGAGTACAATTGGAATAATAAGTACAATTGCCCAAATCACTTGAAATACTAAAGCCTCATACAACTTACTCCCCTGTATACCTTCAGAAAAAATCATACTTGGAATATAACTAATAGCCTGAAACGGTAAAAACATCATTGCTTTTTGGGCCCATAACGGATAAAAACTAATTGGTAATAATAGACCTGAAAATAAATCAATAACAACGCGTTTTGCATACATAATTCCACTATTATTAAATAGGAAAAACGTAAGCATTCCCGTCATTAAATTAATTTGTGTATTAATAATAAAACTAAATATTAAAGATAAGAAGAAATATAACCACGTTTGAAAATTCGTTGTAATTTGCAATGAAAATAATAGCGTAACGATCACCATGCCCGGGATGGAAAAGAATGCAAAACGGAATATCCCCTCGCCAAGACCTTGCATAACTTTCATACCTAAATAGTTGTAAGGACGAATTAATTCTACAGCCACACGGCCTTCTTGAATTTCCATCGCAATTTCTCTATCTATATTATTAAAATAAAACGCACGTGCCATCCACGCGATTGCGATATACGTAGTCATTTGCGAAATAGATAAACTTTCAATATTCTCTTTTCCGCTATAAATTGCTTGCCACAAAAAATAATATGCGCCGATATTAATTGTATAAATTAAAATCCCGCTATAATAGTTTGTGCGATACGCAAGCATCATTAAAAAGCGAATTCGAATCATTTCAATATACTTACCCATGCGTAATACCTTCTTCATAAATGTTACGAATAATTTCCTCTGTAGACACTTCGTTAATTTTTAAATCTTTAATTTGAAATGCTTGTACTACTTTAGAAATAAGCATTGAAATAACAACTTCTTCATTCGGAATTTTTGCAACCCATGCGTTTTCCTCTTTCGCTTTCGACCAAACGACATGATTATCTGGCATAACCATTGATAAAGCCTGATAGGAAACTGGTGCAACAAACTGAAAGTGTATTTCCTTCTCTGCTCCCCACTGCGTACGAAGATTTTTTAAAGAACCGTCATACATAATATTTCCTTCATCCAGCATGATAACACGCTCACATAAAGCTTCAATATCCGTAATATCATGAGTAGTTAATAAAATTGTTGTTTTATAACGTTCGTTCATTTCTTTTAAAAATTCACGTATTTTCAATTTCACAAGTACATCTAACCCAATTGTTGGCTCATCTAAAAATAATAACGGTGGATTATGAATTAAGGCTGCTGCTAATTCACAACGCATTCTTTGACCAAGAGATAATTTTCGAACTGGTTTATCTAATAAAGGCCCTATATCTAACGTTTCAATTACGTGCTCCATATGCTCCTTATACTGAGCGTCTGATACACCATACACTTTCTTTAATAAACGAAACGATTCTTGTACTGCAATATCCCACCAAAGTTGCGAGCGCTGTCCAAAGACAACACCAATTGTTCTTACAAATTCTTCTCTTTGTTTATGTGGATTCATTCCATTTACTGTGATTTGCCCTGATGTCGGAGTTAAAATCCCCGTAAGCATTTTAATTGTTGTTGATTTACCAGCACCGTTCTCACCGATATAACCAACCATTTCACCTTGCTTTACAGTAAAAGATACATCATTTACTGCTGGTACTATTTTATAATTACGATTTAATAAATCGCGAAATGCACCCTTTAAGCCCGGACGACTTGAATAGGCTGTAAACTCTTTACGTAACCCTTGTACCTCAATTACCGATTTCATAATCGGACCCCCCTCCTAAATGTCACAACGAATAGTTTACCCAACTGCCTTCGCTATCACAAACAATACGTCTTTTCGAAAAACATGTTAGAATAATACATAGATTTTTGTAAGGAGATGAATTGTAGTGAAATTCACAAAGTCAGAAGCATTACATAAAGAAGCTTTAGAGCATATCGTTGGCGGTGTTAACAGTCCTTCACGTTCTTTTAAAGCAGTTGGCGGCGGCGCTCCTGTTGCTATGGAACGCGGGAAAGGCGCTTATTTCTGGGATGTAGACGGAAATAAATATATCGATTATTTAGCAGCATACGGTCCTATTATTACTGGACATGCTCATCCGCATATAACAAAAGCAATTACAACAGCTGCTGAAAATGGGGTACTTTACGGAACACCAACAGCGCTAGAGGTAAAATTCGCAAAAATGTTAAAAGAAGCAATGCCTGCATTAGATAAAGTCCGTTTTGTAAACTCTGGTACAGAAGCAGTGATGACAACGATTCGTGTTGCTCGTGCTTATACAGGTCGCACAAAAATCATGAAATTTGCTGGTTGTTACCACGGTCATTCTGATTTAGTACTTGTGGCAGCTGGATCTGGTCCTTCTACTTTAGGAACTCCTGACTCAGCTGGCGTACCACAAAGTATCGCACAAGAAGTTATTACCGTTCCATTTAATAATGTAGAAACTTTAAAAGAGGCGTTAGATAAATGGGGTCATGAAGTAGCAGCTATCCTTGTAGAACCGATTGTTGGAAACTTCGGTATTGTAGAACCTAAACCAGGATTCCTTGAAAAAGTGAATGAACTTGTTCACGAAGCTGGCGCACTAGTAATTTACGATGAAGTTATTACTGCTTTCCGCTTTATGTACGGTGGTGCTCAAGACTTACTTCGTGTGACACCTGACTTAACAGCGCTTGGTAAAGTTATTGGCGGCGGTTTACCGATCGGTGCTTACGGTGGTAAGAAAGAAATTATGGAACAAGTTGCTCCGCTTGGACCTGCATACCAAGCTGGTACAATGGCAGGAAACCCTGCTTCTATGGCATCAGGTATCGCTTGTCTAGAAGTGCTTCAACAAGAAGGACTTTATGAGAAATTAGATGAACTTGGTGCAATGCTTGAAAAAGGAATTTTAGAGCAAGCAACGAAACATAATATCGACATTACATTAAACCGTCTAAAAGGAGCTTTAACTGTATACTTCACAACAAATACAATTGAAGATTACGATGCCGCACAAGATACAGACGGTGAAATGTTCGGTAAATTCTTCAAGCTTATGCTTCAAGAAGGAGTTAACTTAGCACCTTCTAAATACGAGGCATGGTTCTTAACGACAGAACATACAAAAGAAGATATTGAATATACAATCGAAGCTGTCGGCAGAGCATTTGCTGCCCTAGCAGACAATAAATAATCCCGTCATTAAAAGGAAAAAAGAAAGCTCACCTTTCTTTTTTCCTTTTTTCTATTTCATAAACCCCGTATTAATAGTATAATTATTCATAATTATCTGTTTTATATTCTTTTACAGCATTACTATCTCTGTGTACAAGGTGATTTGCACCTTAAATAGTAAGATTATTCTAACTTTTACAAGAGGGGGGATTGACGGATGCTCAATACAAAAAATACATGGACACCGTCTTTATTTCGAGATTATAGAAATGCAGAACACGATGCGTGTGGAATCGTTTCCGTTATGGAGAAACGAAAAATTGCTACAAAAGAAAACATTGACCTTTGTATTCAATCACTCGTCAAAATGAATCATAGAGCTGGTTTCATTAATGGTGAGGGCGATGGCATCGGCATTCACATTGATGTACCAAAAGCGCTTTGGAATGAAAAACTAAAAAGTAGCGGATATAATCCAACGATTGTGGATCATCCCCACTTTATCGTTGGACATTTTTTTCTAAATAAAAAAGAAAACATTACTATCTTAAAAGATTATATTCGTACGCAATTAAACAACAAAAATTTTACAATCATTTTCGAAAGTGATGATGTAACAAACTCCGATGCACTCGGTCCACTTGGTAAACAAGAAGAACCTTTATTTTGGCAAGTTGCCCTTATCGCAGAAAACGAAATTACAAATATTGAGCAAACATTATTTTCTGTCACAATAAAAATAGAGGAAAACGAAGCAATTCATGTTGCTTCATTAAGTCGTGATCATGTTGTATATAAAGTTCTAGGTGCTGGTGATACACTTGTTGCCTACTATAATGATTTACAACATCCACTTATCGCTTCAACTATGACATTAGGACATAACCGCTACTCTACTAATACATTATCTAATTTTTTTCGTGTACAACCATTTAGCATTCTCGGACATAATGGTGAAATTAACACAATTGCAAAATTACGCGAGCAGGCTGAAATGATTGATGTACCACTTACTGCTGGAGGCAGTGACTCGCAAGATTTAAACCGCACCTTAGAAACCCTACTTGTTCAATACGACTACAGCTTATTTGAAGCAATGGAAATATTGTTCCCTCCAATTATTAATGAAATTAAACTTTATGAAACACCTTTAAAAGATTTATATACGTATATACGTGAAGCATGGGGACATTTTGCACAAGGACCAGCTGGCATCATTTCCCGTTTTAAAGATGAAGCTGTTTTCAGTGTTGATTCCCTTGGATTACGCCCAGTATGGAAAGTAGAGACAGAGAGCTCTTATATTTTCTCTTCTGAACCTGGAGTTGTATCACCAACTAAATATGTAGCAGAACCAAAACCACTCGCCCCTGGAGAAAAGGTTGGATTAAAATGGAATGAACAAGATGAACTTGTTCTTTATGAATATGACAAATATCAAATCCAAGTATATAACCGTTTTAAAAAGCGAATTGATACTACCAATTACCATTTAAATTTATCTATCCCTGAAACGAAAAAAATCCAAGGGCTATGTGATTCTGTTCAAGTTGAAACGAAACAATATGTCGCTTTCGGATGGGACCGAGAACATATTCAGCTCCTTGAACAGATGGCAACAAAAGGCGTTGAGCCAATACGCTCACTTGGGCATGACTCACCACTTGCCGCACTCGATACTGATAGACGAAATATCGCTGACTTTATTAAAGAAAGTGTAGCTGTTGTTACAAACCCTGCAATTGACCGTGACCGTGAAATTGAACACTTCTCTACACGTACTGTACTTGGAGAGCGTCCAAGTTTATTAAGCGGCGCAAAACGGCCATTTGTAGTTGAAATGCTTTCACCAATTATTTTAGAAGGCAGCGTGGCACAACCTATTGCAGAGGAATTACACACAATTACGTACGAACAACTCATAGAGCTATTTAAGACTCATAACTCTATCGCCACAATCTCTGCTACATTCAGCTCGTCAGAAACTCTGCAATGTGCATTAAGCCGCATTAGTTTTGAAGCGATAGCTGCTGTTAACAATGGCGCTTCCCTACTAGTATTAGATGACGCAAAAGCCCATCTAAATGAACGATTGTGGATTGATCCACATTTAGTTACTGCTAAAGTACATCAAGCATTAAGTGAAAATAAATTACGCCGCAATTGTTCTCTCGTTATACGTTCTGGTGCTCTTCGCTCCTTACATGACATTGTCACGCTATATGGATTAGGAGCAGATGGTATTAATCCATATTTATTATTCGCCACTGTAAATGATGGAACAAAAACACCAATTACGAATCTGTATAATGCACTTAATAAAGGATTAGAAAAAGTCATTTCAACAATTGGAATTCATGAGTTACGTGGTTACGGACGTCTCTATTCATCTATTGGGTTACATGAAGAAATCGCAAATATATTACAGATTACAAATTTCTTCGGTTCAAATGATTTAGCCTTTTCACTTGAATCACTTACTGAAGATGCAAAAATACGAGCAGAGGATTATAACAATCCTAAAATTAGAATGCGAAAATCATTTCATATATTCCCGCGAATTTGGAAAGCAATTGGCGATGTTGCAAAAGGAAATTCTTATGATGATTACCGTGACAAGTTAAGTGAACTAGAAGAGAATAATCCAATCGCAATCAGACACCTTGTTCAAACGAAACAAACAAAACATGTCGTTCCAACTGAAGAAGTATCTATCGGCATTCAAAATCATAATTTACCATTTATTATTAGTTCTATGTCATTTGGTTCTCAAAACGAAATCGCCTTTCGCGCATATGCAGAAGCGGCCGATCAGCTAAATATGATTAGCTTGAACGGTGAAGGCGGCGAAATTAAAGATATGATTGGGAAATACCCACATACACGTGGACAACAAGTGGCATCTGGACGATTTGGAGTAAATGCCGAACTACTAAACTCATCAAACTTAATTGAAATCAAGATCGGTCAAGGCGCAAAGCCTGGGGAAGGTGGACATTTACCTGGTTCAAAAGTGACAGCCAAAATAGCTGAAGCACGTAATGCGACAATCGGCTCAGATTTAATTTCACCTTCTAATAACCATGATATTTATTCAATTGAAGATTTAGCTCAAATGATTACAGAAATTAAAACAGCTAATCAACTTGCCAAAGTAGCCGTGAAAGTCCCTGTCGTTCCTAATATCGGAACAATTGCTGTCGGTATTGCCAAAGCTGGCGCTGATTTTATTAACATTAGCGGATTCGATGGCGGAACAGGTGCTGCACGTATTCACGCATTGCAGCATGTAGGTCTCCCTGTAGAAATTGGTGTTAAAGCCGCTCACAACGCTTTATTAGAAGCATGCATGAGACATAAAGTAGAGATTTGGGCAGATGGTGGTATTCGAAGTGTAAATGATGCCTTGAAAATCATGCTCCTCGGAGCAAACCGTATTGGATTTGGCACACTATCAATGATTGCAATCGGCTGTACTACTTGCCGTGGGTGCCATCTAGATACTTGCCATGTTGGAATTGCGACACAAATCGAGTCTGAAGCACAAGCAAAAGAACACGGATTACGCCGCTTCGTTCCGCGCGAATTAGAAAGCGCAGTTGCCGGCCTGTTAAATTTATTCACCTCTTTCGGTGTAGAACTACAACGATTAACAGGACAGCTTGGATATACAAATTTACAAGCAATTGTTGGGCGTTCTGATTTATTAGAGCAAGTTCGAGGCGAAAATTTATTAAACTTATGTAATTTACTACAAATACTAGAACATCCATCTGTTACAACAACAGAAGACGTACCGGAAAAACAATTTAAAACCGTTCATTCCGCTGACTCAAAAGAATTAGTAGGCGTTGGTGTAGAGCAACGCGTTATGGGTGGTCTAGAATCATGTTATCGCGTTCGCAGTAAACTATATGAAGCTACTCAACTTGAACCACTTACATTAAAGTATACGAATGGTTCTATTCCCGGAAATGGGTTAGGTGCTTACAATAGTGAAAATTTATTTATACACGTAAATGGCGGCGCACAAGATGGCATTGGTAAAACTTCCTTTGGTGGTGGTATTTATATAACGAAATCAAAAGGAGAAGATGGAGTATATTATAACGGTTCTGTCGGAAAAGGATTTGGATATGGTGCACAAAAAGGGGCACTATACGTGCAAGGGAACGCTGATGCTCGCGCTGGCATTCGCCTTTCTGGGGCAGACATGATAATTGGAGGTAGAATAACAAAACCACTCCGTGAAAAAGAGCACGGAAATATAGGGGCATACTCCAATATTAAAGGGTTTGCTTTTGAATATATGACAAATGGGCGAGCGCTTGTTTTAGGTGACCCTGGTCCATGGATTTGCGCCGGCATGACTGGCGGTGTTGTTTATTTACGTCATGATTCAAACTTAGGCTTAACAGAACAAGCCTTAAAAAGAAGAATCGCAAAAGGGGCAAATGTTACATTACAACCAATTAGTAAAAACGGTTTGAAAGATGTAATTGAATTATTGTTAGACTATATTCGTGTACTAAACGAGCATGAGCAATATGAGGAAGTTGCTTTGTTAACCCCGTTATTAGATGATATACAAAACCAGTTTTTTGAAATTATCCCGAAAAAAGAACAGGCAGATCCATCTATTTCAACAGAGTAACATGAGTAATTTTCATTATTAAGAAAAAATTGACGAAGTACACTTCTCATAGTAATCTATAGTAACAATTTGAGACCTGCTGAAATTCAGCAGGTCTTTTTACTAAAAACTGATGTTTAAAAGAAATTAGGAAAAATTATAAAGTGAAACTTTAATTAGCCTACAGCAATTGAGCGTTTATCGGCATCCAGCTACTGAATTTAGAGGCGGGAATCTTACTGTTCACAATTAGCGCGATAAAATGAATACTAATTTCTTTTAATGTCACTAAAATATCACTTGCTAACATATTGTAATGAATGTATAGTATCATGTTGTACATTCATTATGACAAGAGAAAGGATCTTATTAAGGGTATGAAACTTGGTGCTCGCATTTTAAAAACGGGTATTGCCATCACGTTAGCTTTATTTGCTTGTATTTTACTTCAATTACCGAGTCCGGTATTTGCGGGAATTTCAGCTATCTTTGCTGTTCAACCGTCTGTATACCGTTCTTATTTAACCGCACTTGAACAAATTCAAGCAAATGTAATCGGTGCGATATTTGCTATCGCATTTGCTACTGCTTTTGGACATAATCCTTTTATTATTGGATTAACATGTATATTAGTAATTGCTCTTACACTGCAATTACGATTAGAAAACACAATATCAATTGCTTTAGTAACAGTTATCGCCATTATGGAGTATCAAGGCGAAGATTTCTTTAGTTTTGCCTTACTTCGCTTTGCGACGATTATGATTGGTATTATTGCGGCTTCACTTGTAAATTTAGTATTTATGCCGCCGAAATATGAAACAAAACTTTATCATCGTATCGTTGATAATACAGAAGAAATTGTAAAATGGATTCGAATGAATAGCAGGCAAGCTTCTGATTTTACAACGCTAAAAACTGATATTGATCGTATGAAAGAAAAAATGATCAAATTAAACCATTACTATTTGCTGTATAAAGAAGAAAGAAGCTACACGAAAAAAGTAAAGTTCGCAAAAATTCGTAAGCTCGTTTTATTCAGACAAATGTTAGCGACAACAAGCCGTGCTTTAAGTACGTTAAAATCATTACACCGTACTGAAAACGAACTGCGTTACATGCCAGAAGAGTTTCAGGAATCTATCCAAAACGAACTTGATTCATTAACGCATTATCACGAACAAGTTTTATTAAAATTCATTGGTAAAGCAAAAAAACAACAGTCTGTTGAGATGCTTGATGAAGTTGAAACAGGTAAACAAGAATTAATTGATATCTTTATGGATTATCAAAACAAGGACGATGAAGAAGCATATAAAACATGGCTACATCTCTTCCCTCTTATTTCTTCCATTATTAACTATAGTGAAGAAGTAGAGCATTTAGATTTACTTGTAGATAGCTTCTACACATACCATAAACCAGAAAAAGAACTCCAAATCGATGATAAAAAAGAAGACGAATAAAAAAACAGCTCCTTTTATGCTAAAGGAGCTGTTTCTGTTATATGTTGAAGTTGATATAAATTGTAATAAAATCCTTTTTTTTGCATTAACTCTTCATGAGAACCAGTTTCTTTAATCTCACCGTCTTCAATATAAATAATCGTATCAACATGCGTAATCGTCGCTAATCGATGTGCGATTATAATCGTCGTCCTGTCAGCAGCTAACGTCTGAAGCGCCTCTTGAATATACCTTTCATTTTCTAAATCCAATGCCGAAGTTGCTTCATCCAATATAAGTACCGACGGATTCTTTAGAAACACTCGTGCAATTGCCACACGTTGTCTTTGCCCGCCCGATAGCTTTACACCACGTTCTCCAACGACAGTATTATAACCATCTGGTAAGTCTATAATAAAATCATGAATTTGCGCAGCTTTGGCAGCTGCAATCACTTCTTGCTCTGTAGCTTTCGGATTTCCATATAATATATTAGCTCCAATTGTATCGCTAAACAATAAATTATCTTGCAGTACAATTCCAATATTACTACGTAAATTTCTCATATTATACTTTCTTACATCTATCCCATCTACATAAACCGCTCCCTCAGAAACATCATAGAAACGCGGGATCAAACTAGCAAGAGATGACTTTCCTCCCCCACTCGCTCCTACAAGCGCTACTTTCTCTCCAGGCTGCATAGTTAATGACAAGTTGTGTAATATCTCTTTTTCGTCTGCATTATAACGAAAAAAAACATTATCAAATACAATTTCTCCATTTAATTTTTTCGTTTGTACCGCATTTGGCACATTAACAATATCGTATTTTTCATCTAACAGTTCAAACACACGGTCCATCGATGCAAAAGATTGTGTTAATGTTGTAGATGAATTAACAAGGCGGCGAAGCGGACTATATAAACTATCCATATATCCAACAAAAGCTACCATCGTCCCTAGCGTTAACTGCCCTTGAATTACTTCATATGCTGCAAAACCAATCACAAGTAACGGACCTAAATCTGTTAACGTATTTACTGCCGAGAATGTTCTCGCCGTCCAACTTGTATGGGTTAATGCTTTCGTTAAAAATTCATTATTTCTTTTTTCAAACTGCTTCCCCTCATACTCTTCTAACGCAAAGCTACGTGTCACTTGCATTCCTTGAATACGTTCATGCAAATACCCTTGCATCGTCGCTAACGCTTGTGAACGCTCTTTCGTCAATTTCCGAAGACGTCCGAAAAAATATTTCACTGCAATTACATAAATAGGTAAAATCAATAACGCAACAAATGTTAATTTTATATTCATAGAAAACATAACAATGATGGCAATAGCAATTGTTGCAGTATCTAACCAGACGTTCATCAAACCAGTAATTACAAAATCCTTCGTTTGTTCTACATCATGGATGACACGCGAAATAATCTCTCCTGTTTTTGTATTGGAGTAATAACGTAAACTTAACTTTTGTAAGTGACCGAAAATATACTTCCGCAAATCATACAGTATTGTATTTGCGATACGCTGCGCGAAATATTGACGATAATATTCAATCGGTGGTCTTAATACCGCAAAAATAAAAAAAGCAATTCCAATCGCTGTTATTAATTGAGATGTTTTATCTTGAAGTGAACCCCCGCCTTGAATTACATCATCGATAATATACTTTAATAACCACGGCATAATAAGTGGGATACCAAACTTAACTAGTCCAATAATAATTGTAATAGCGATAAGCCATCGATATGGTTTAACAAATTGTAAATATCTTTTTATGCCCTGCACATAATCCCCCCTCTAATAGGACAAACCTGCCGGGAAGCCCCCTGCAGGTTTGTTTTAATTTCTGTACATTAAATATCGTTCATACCACATATCTACGAAGTCTGGTGCGAACGGACCTTTTCTTTGATGAATCCACTGTGTTAAATGTGCTACATTTCGTTTTAAAATTGTATCGATAACAGGTGGATACTGCATAATTTGACTATGTTTTTCATACTCATCTTCATCTAGAAGCGTATATGTCATATCTGGATACACTTTAATATCTAAATCATAATCAATATACTTTAATGCTTCAGAATCATACGCAAAAGGGGAGCTTAAATTACAATAATAATATACGCCCTCTTCCCTAAGCATCCCAATCACATTAAACCAATAGTTGGCATGAAAATAACAAATTGCTGGTTCACGCGTAATCCATGTTCGGCCATCCGATTCTGTAACTACTGTACGATCATTCGCTCCGATCACAAGACTCTGTGTCCCTTTTAAAATTGTTGTTTCTTCCCACATTCTATGAATGGAGCCATTATGTTTATAACTATGTATTTGTACTTTTTCTCCTTCTTTGGGAAATCCCATATATGCTCCCTTCTTTCAACTGCAAATGCCCTTTGAACGGCATTCACTTTTCTTCTATTATAACTTTTTTGTCAAAATTTTAAAACTAAAGGGATAAGACTCTATTTTCCACACTGAATATGCAGGAGGTTTATCGTTGAATACAATAATACCCAATCTTCTCAGAACACAAGGATTGTACTGTATTATTTATAAACGAGGACATGTAATAGAAAAAGCCCCTCTCTATTTGAAGGACTTTTCACCTGAAGGCAATAATATATCTTATCCTAAATTTGAAATCATTTTTTCAGTTGTAAAAGATTGGATTACACTATTCGTTTGTTCTTCAAATTTCTCATGTAACATCTTCAACGCTACTTCTGTTCTATATATTTCCTGACGGATAAAATGCAGTTCTTTTTTATCGCACGTATCTTTTTCATTCATTTCAATTTGTTGATACTTCTCTAAGTGTGATTGCAATTTTAACAGCTCATCCATCGTTTCCAATTGTTCTCCCACCAACTTATCAAAATCGTTCATTACTTACCCCCTTTTGGATTTCTTCATCAGTTATTATTCCTAATTACATATTTCTAATCTTTAACTTCCTTCTCCTTTGACAACATTTGTTGACTTATTAGAAGTTATGTCGTTCACTTTCTTTTCATTACAATGACCCGCACACAAAGAAAACACTTCTCTCGAATTGGAGAAGTGTTTTTCTTTCATTACTCGTTTGAACTAGAAGATTGTGATTGTTTTGCAGCTGACTTAGCATTTTGTTTTTTCACAGCATGCACGTCTGTTTCAGTTGCAAATTCTGTACCATAACTAGCGTTTGCACTTTGTGCACCAGAAGCTTGTGCTTTCTTTGCTTCTGATTGTGCGTTTGCTTGTTTTACTGCTTGTACATTTGTTTCAGTTGCAAACTCTGTACCATAACTAGCATTTGTACTTTGAATACTAGCACCAGAAGTTGCCTTGTTATAACCTTGTTGTTTTTTACTCATCTTTCTCACCTCCACAATCAATAATGTAACCAATTCAACTAGAAGCTATCCGTAATTTTCTTTTAAAAAAATTCCGCATATATCTCTTGTTACTCATTCAAACTATAGAAAATGGAGGTGGAAATATGTATATAGGACGCGATATGACTGAACTAACGATGCTTTCAAAAAACGAATGGAAAGAAGATGAATTAGCTTATTTTCATCATTCATTACAACAGATTTTGCCCTATTTAAATGCGGAAGGGCAAAGTATTTATAAAGAAATTGTAATAGAGATCGAATCAAGGGGCGGCTTACAAGAAGGTGATGCCAGTTGGACTCATGGGACAAAAATTTCTTACGATTAAAAAAGTGTTCCCAATTTAGGGAACACTTTTTTGTTTATTGCATTGTAATTTTCTCAACACAACTCTCATAAATCGTACGATGCGATTTAGAGAAAGGTAACTGCTCAAATGCTTCTTTCGATACAAGTTTCAATGTATCTGTTTCAACAATATCACCGGTTACTTTTCCGTAAAATACAAATATATCCCAAGTACGATGTGTAAATGTATGTTGTACATTCATTGCGTACTCATCAATAGAAATCGAAAGCTCAAACTTTTCCTTCATATAATCTATAAGCTGTTCTTTCTGACTTCGAATCCCTTCGCCAAGTTCAATATTCGGAAACTCCCACATATTAGCTAATAATCCGCTACTTGGACGTTTATTAATAACGTAACGACCATCTTCAGTTTGAAGTACTCCTGCAACAAGCGGTACCATTGTAGGAGCTTTCGCTTTACTTTTTACTGGTAGTTCTTTTTGAACACCTTCAGCATATCCTCTGCAATGCTCACGTACAGGACAAAGTAAGCAAGATGGATTTTTTGGAATGCAAATCAATGCACCTAACTCCATCAAACCTTGATTAAAATAAGATGGATTTTCTTTCGAAATAATTTCACGCACAATTTCTTCAAAAACTTTTCGAGTCTTTGGTTTTGCAATATCATCCCATACTGATAAAATGCGAGATAATACACGCATAACATTTCCATCAACTGCCGGCTCTGGTATACCATATGCGATACTTAAAATAGCACCTTTTGTATATGGTCCGACTCCTTTTAACTTTTCAATTTTCTTTACATCACTTGGTACAACCCCGCCGTATACTTCTTTTACCTCTTTTACTGCCGCATGTAAATTACGTGCTCTAGAATAATACCCTAAACCTTCCCATGCTTTTAATACTTCTTCATCATCTGCGTTCGCTAACGCTTCAAGTGTAGGAAACTTCCCCATAAAATTTGCGTAATATGGTTTTACAGCTTCTACTCTTGTTTGCTGTAACATAATTTCAGAAACCCAAACGCGGTATGGATCTTTATTCTTTCTCCACGGTAAGTCGCGCTGTTCTTCTTCAAACCAACCAATTAAATCATTTTGAAACTGCTCTATATTAAAATTTTTTAGTATTTCAAGTGTCAAACTTGATCCCCCTCATTTTTTTGCATATAAGTACTATTATAAAGATTTTAGGAAAAAATTTAAGTAAGATGACATAGGAAATTGAAGGCAAAGGACTTGAGGTATCGAATAAAAAGAGTTACATTAATAAAAAACGGAGGTGGATTTCTATGGACACAGCCACTCACCTTGTTATGGGTATCACTTTAGGTAGCTTAGCAACATTAGACCCAGCCATAGCACAAAGTGATATTGGCCCACAAGCTGTTATGCTTGCTACAATTGCTGGTTCCAACATTCCTGACATTGACACAGTTTTAAAATTGCGTAATAACGCTAAATATATAAGAAATCATCGCGGAGTTACTCATTCCATTCCCGCGGTAATTCTTTGGTCATTCCTTATAAGTGGCATCTCTTTCGCCTTCTTTTCAGACGCTCCATATCTTCATCTACTACTTTGGTCATTTATTGCAGTCTTCCTTCACGTCTTTGTAGATATTTTCAACGCCTATGGTACACAAGCATTACGGCCTTTCACAAAAAAATGGGTCGCACTCGGCGTGATTAATACATTCGATACCGTAATTTTCTTTATCCATATACTTGCAATTGCTTGCATGCTCGTCGGTTCTCATAAAGGATACACTGCCTTAGCAGCATATATATTAATGATTGTTTACTATATCGGACGAATTATGATGCACAGAAATATAAGAAGCGTTGTACACAAACGTTTCAAAAATGTCGAAAAGATTATCATTTCTCCTTCTTACCGATTTTATCATTATCATTTAGCAGTCGTTACAGCTGATTATTACTACGTTGCGAGATGGCACCGTGGTAACATCATGATATATGACAAGTTCGATCGGGTACCGTTCCCAGACAATGATATTATGCGAGCAGCTAAACAAGATGAAAACATCTCAGCCTTCCTATCTTTCTCTCCTGTATATCGCTGGGATATTTTTGATCATGATCATTATTACGAAGTACGATTCATTGATTTACGGTATCGAAGTAAAGATTATTATCCATTTGTCGCGATTGTTCAGCTAGACCATAATTTAAATATTATTAGTTCCTATACGGGATGGATTTTTAGTGAAGAAAAACTTCGAAAAAAACTGGAATTACTTCCACATTAAAAAAAGCGACTCAAGTCGCTTTTTTTTAATGTTTCAAATGATCTTCTTGATTAATTAAATGACTATACTTCGGATTGTTTGTACGCATTTCATGAAGGCGTACACCATGATTATTAATCCATGATCGTACCACTTGTTCAGTCATTTCCTCACCTTGATAACGCCCTGATTTTGCATAAGTTGTTTGAAAATCTTCCCAAAGTAATTCAACCCATGCACGAGCTTGTCCGTAAGAAAGCTTGTCATTCTTGTCTAATAATTCTTTCGTTAATGCTTCATAAATATCATTCATGTTCTAATCTCCTTTTACCTATTTATCCCTTCATTTCTAAAGGATAGTTTCTTCTGTTTTGCACATTCTATAAGTGATACTTCTTAAAGAGGTATCAACTGATGAGGAGGAGGGCGTTCGCAATGGGTAAACAAGCCGAATTTTGGTCTGAGTCAAAAAACAACAGCAAAATCGACGGTCAGCCGAAAGCGAAATCACGCTTCGCTTCGAAGCGACCTAACGGCACAATTAACACGCACCCACAAGAACGTATGCGTGCTGCAAATCAGCAGGAAGAGTAGTACAAATTAAATTAACTTCCTACACGAGGTGATAAAGATGAGCTACCGTGATCGCTTAGATAGTCGTTCTGAATTATTTAACCATACGTGGACTCGTCCAAAACATGCGAAAGCGCAAGTTAACGGACAGACGCAACAAACCCAGTCTCTCATTATATTGGCAAATGAATGTAAAAAACGCCAATTTTAGAATCTCCTATCTCCTTTAACGCCTACCAAAGATGAAAACCAGAGAGATATGTGCTCTCTGGTTTTTATTTTTCTTGCAATAAGGAAATTGGTATGCCAATCTCTTCATTATCATTTTGCTTATATCCCCAAGCAAATACCCCATTGAAATACGTAATTTTAAATAATACACCAGGTTCTTCTACTAATTCATATATTTCACCAATACGGAACTTGTTTATATCCGTCATATAAGCACGAGCCATTGCCATTTTTCTCATTAATACATCAAATTCATTGACAATCCCAAGCTGCTCAGCTTTTACTGCTTGCTCCTTCAAAGCGCCAATTTCTTCCCTTAGCTCATGCGGTGTCATTTCACTGTAGCGTTTTGGCATATTCATCTTATTCTCCTCATTCCTCTTCGCGTTTCATTTGCAAAAATATCTCAATTTCATCAATAGAGAATCCTTTTCTATATAACGCTTGCTTCATCTTGTTTTCAAATGTCCATCCAACATGCTTCTTATATTTCTCATAATATTTATTCCCATGATAGTGTAACGCTTCTTGTTGCTTTTCGTCATCTCTTTCGTCTTTCAATTCTTCCAAACAAATTTGAATTACTTCTCTAGAATATCCTTTTCGAACAAGCATCTCATCTAACTTTAGCTTCATTTGTAAAAAAGAATGCTTTTGATAAGATTTTTTCTTCTTTTCTATGAGAAACAAGGCATTCTCAATTTGCTTTTCCTTCGGATATTCTTGTAAACTGTGCATAATAAGTAAATCTTGAACACCTTTATTTAACAACTCTCTTTTAATAACAGTTGGACCTTTTCGATTCACATTACTTTGCGTTCGCGTATATAAAACAGCGTACTCTTTATCATTAATATATCGGTCATGTAATAATTTCGAAACGACTTCAGAGATGATGGCTTGTCCCACTTCTTTTTTTCGTAAAAAATCTTCTATTTCTTGTTTTGTTCTCATTTGATAGGATAAATAGGAGATTGCTTGTAAATATGCTTTTTGTACCTCTTCATTGTACAAAATATTTCCTAACTCTATTTCATCAATTTCTAAGCCTTTTTGTAATCCATGTTTCATTAAGATTACTTGATCCACACTAAACCCGTACTCTTCACCTTGGCCTTTATCAATATAAATATTAAATCGTTCTTTCGATCGTTTTTGTACTTCTATTTTTGTAATGACAGCCATACTCTCACCTCTCTATTATTTTAACATAGTCGAGGAACATTTTTTCTTTTCAAGAATATATATAATGAGGAGGAAATACTTGTGAAAATCGCAATTTCTGGTGGTACAGGCTTTATCGGTAAATATCTTTCTACTTTTTTTGTTCAAAAAGGATATACTGTTTACATCCTCACACGAAAAAAAACTACTGAAACTTCCGACCCTAAACTTCAGTATGTTCAATGGACACCAGATTTACAAACCTTCCCCCTCTCTTCTATTGATGTAGTTATTAATCTAGCCGGAGAGTCTATTAATAGTAGATGGACAAAGAAACAAAAGAAAGCCATTTTAAACAGTAGAATTCAAACAACAAAAGGACTCATTAAACAATTGCAGGCACTCCATAAAAAACCACATACATTTATTAATGCAAGTGCTATTGGATACTACGGAACATCTGAAGTAGAGTCTTTTACTGAGCAACAAGAAACTCCTGGAAATGACTTTTTAGCAGAAACAGTATTTTTATGGGAACAAGAAGCAGCTAAAGCATGTTCTCTCGGAATAAGAACAATTTACACAAGATTTGGCGTTGTATTAGGTGCAGATGGCGGAGCCTTGCCAAAAATGTTACTTCCCTATCAATTCTATATCGGCGGCACCATTGGTTCTGGGAAACAATGGTTATCATGGATTCATATAGACGATGTCGTTCGTATGATGGATTTCATCATACACAAAAAAGAAATTGATGGTCCTCTTAATATGACAGCACCAACACCTATAAGAATGAAGGAATTTGGAAAGACCATCGCTGCTGCAACGAGAAAACCACATTGGCTGCCTGTCCCTTCATTTATGCTTCACGCCTTATTAGGTGAGATGAGCATACTTGTACTAGAAGGGCAACATGTATTACCTAGTAAAGCAATTAAACATGGATACCAATACACATTTCCGGCAATAGACCATGCATTACAAAATATACTTTCGCATACAATGTAGTACTTCTAAAACACAATTTTACATGGGCCCTTTTAAAACTTTCATTTTCTAGGATCCGAAGCATTACCATACAAATAACCTTTCAGTTACTTTCCCTTAACTTCCATGAGCATTATAAAGTAACAGAAATGAGGTACCTATGAAAATATTGCTCAAACAAGCCATTGTATACCCTATTACATCTCCAAAGTTTCAAGGCGATGTACTCGTTACAGGAGAGCGAATTACCGAGGTCAAACCTTTTATTCAACCTACTCAAGATATGACCGTTATAGATGCACGAGCACTCCATCTCTTACCTGGCTTTATTGATGTCCATACTCACCTTGGTCTCTATGATGAAGGTACTGGTTGGGCTGGAAATGATGCCAATGAAACATCTGAAGTTTCAACACCACATATTCGTTCTTTAGATGGAATCCATCCTCTCGATATCGCCTTTCAAGACGCTGTACAAAATGGAATTACAACCGTTCACGTTATGCCTGGCAGTCAAAATATTATCGGGGGTACTACTTGTGTAATAAAAACAGCTGGAACTTGTATTGATCATATGATTATTCAAGAACCTGCTGGTTTAAAGATTGCCTTTGGAGAAAACCCTAAAAAAGTCCATAGTAATGGAACAAAAGAATCCATAACACGTATGGGGATTATGGGGTTACTTCGGGAATCATTCTATGAAGCACAACACTACGGGCACGAAGCTGATTTTCGAATGCTTCCTATTTTAAAAGCATTACGTCGTGAAATACCCGTACGTATCCACGCCCATCGAGCAGATGATATTAGTTCTGCGCTACGCTTTGCAACGGAATTCAACCTCGATCTACGTATTGAACATTGTACAGAAGGACACTTTCTTGTTGAAGAGCTTTCGAAACACAATTTGAAGGTTTCAGTTGGTCCCACTCTGACACGCCGTTCTAAAATCGAACTAAAAAACAAGACATGGGATACTTACCATATATTATCCAAAAATGGTGTGGAAGTTTCTATAACAACAGACCATCCTTATACACCCATTCAGTATTTAAATATTTGTGCTGCTGTCGCAGTAAGAGAAGGGTTAGACGAGAAAACAGCACTAGAAGGAATCACCATATTCCCAGCGCGAAATTTGCGGTTAGAGGATAGAATTGGAAGCATCGAGGTTGGAAAAGACGCCGATCTCGTGTTATGGACTCATCATCCTTTCCATTATTTAGCCAAGCCTGTACTAACTATGATTGATGGAAAAATAATTTACAAAAAAAATAAAAAAAACTAGTTTATTTTTTTGACTAGATAAAGTATTATACGATTATAAACTGAATGAAACCATAATCAATTTGTGTCGTGATTATCATTTTCAAATTGATGAATGGGGAAGGCAAATGGTGCGCCACCAGCGTTAGAAACTGGTTCTAGTGGGTTCGATTCCCACCCCGAAATTTTTTAAAGATTGATATAAAAATTTCGAGGGTGGGGTGTTTTTTCGTCATGCTACCCTCGTGTGAGGAGGAGTTAGTATGTTGAAAAAACGCGACTTACACGACAGCCACGTTCTATACGAGTTAATGGTGGATCCAGCTGTCTTCCCTTTTGTGCGTCAAAAGGCTTATTCTTATGAAGAATATTTATTCTTAACGAAACAAACGATTGAAGCTGAAGAGCGTGGTGAATTAATTTCACGCACAATTTTAGATGAATGGGGTAACCCTATCGGAACAATTACTTTATTTGATGTGCAAGAAAAAGCTGGATTTCTCGGGACATGGCTTGGCAAACCATATCATGGAAAAGGCTATAATAAATTGGCAAAAGATTCATTTTTTAGTGAACTTTTCTACGAATTAGATATTGAAACAATTTTCATGCGTATTCGTAAAATAAATATTCGTTCTATTAAAGCTGCAGAAAAACTGCAATATGTGAATCTAGCAAACGAAACAAGAAAAGCCGTATATGATGAAATTAACGCAAACGAAGAAGTATATAACTTATATGAAATTCCAAAAGATCAATACACACTTGCTACAATGCGAGATACAACCTTCCAAGATGCTCATCAATTAAAAGAAGCATAATCTAAATTTTCTGAAATGATAATCAATCATTAACATTTTCCATATGCGTATATCCCCTCATGTCTTTGGAAACGATAAATAGTAACTTTAAGACACGAGGTGATTTGTAATGGATAAAAAGAAACGTGATAAAGCAAAAAACACATTATCTAGTACACAAGAAGTTCTCTATCAACGCGAATTTCAAAAAGCAGATCGTGCAGCAGGATATCGCTCGAAAAGCATTTAAAGTGAAAATGAATAATTAGAAGTTTCCCCCCTAATTATTCATTTTCATTACATAATTTTCTCGACTGATAGAAGTAAGCAAAAAGACCCCTTATGCTTATGCATAAGGGGTCTTTTTGCTGTGGACAACTTTATCCACAAAACTGATGCAATTGTTAGTAATTTTCAAAAATACTTAATATTTTTCTATATTAAAGCATATATCAGCTGTTTTAATTGTGGATATTTTTCTAAAAATTGTGGACAATGTGGATATAGTTGTTAATATTCCGACTTTACTGTTTAATGAAAGCGCATTTTTTTGTGGATAACTGGCTAAATTTTCTTTGAAAATAATAAAGAACCCTCTTTACATATACAAAGAGGGTTTCATATTAAGTAAAAGATTGTGCAAGAGTAGGTGATTTAATAGGTATATGACGCGGTTCTGCATGATTTTCTGCCAAAATTGCATCTACAATATGACCAGCTGGCTCTGGAAGATAGATGCTTTTCATTGCTTCTTTCATTTGAAGAAGCTTCACATCATCTTGTAATAATGCCTCTGTTTTTGCGAAAACCTCACTATCATCGCGAATGACAACTGCTGCTCCTTTTTTTTCAAAGTACATCGCATTTTCATTTTCTTGTCCTGGAACAGGCTTATATAAAATGACAGGTACTTGCAACGCTGCTGCTTCACTTAATGTTATTCCGCCTGGCTTCGTAATCATACAAGAAGTAACTCGGAATAATTCATCAATATTTTCAACATACCCAAACACTTTTAATGCATCGGAATTTTGCTTCTGTAAACTTAATAAATCATGTTTTAAAGCTTCATTTTTTCCACAAACGACAACTACTTGTAAATTAGGCACTGACATAAATGATTGGCATAGTTCTTTTACATTTCCTAATACCCCATGAGCACCTGCTACAATTAGTAAAATCTTTTTATTCTTACATAACTGATATTTATTATATATGATGTCTGAATTTACCTTTAACTCAAAACTACTCCGAATTGGAATTCCTGTTTCAACAATTTGTTCCGCAGGTACACCGATATCAACCATCAATTCTTTCACGTGATCCGTTGCAACAAAATAACGATCTACTTCTCGATGAATCCATATTTTGTGCACGCAAAAATCCGTTAATACGTTATAGACAGGAATTGAAATCCCCGTTTGTTTTTTCAATTCTGGTACAGCAATAATTGGAAATGTATTAATTACAATATCAGGTTTCTCCACCTGTAACAGTGTTTTCAAACGTTTTCTTCCAAAGTTCGCATACCAAGATGCTATTTTCTTATCATAAATTTTTTCTACCCCGTAATAAAACAAACGATATAATTCTTTTCCTATTGTATAACTTTTTAAATATAGATATTTTGTAATGTCAGTTATAAATGGATGTGATTCTCCAAACAAGTCGCATACAATAACATCTTCAATTCCTTTTTGGCGAAATGTTTGTTCTAATGTTTTTGCTACTTGCACATGACCATTACCGTAATGTGCAGTTAATATTAAAACCTTGGGGTTTTTTATCAAACAAATCCACTCCTAGCTTTTTGTTTCTCCATATTGCATATACGACAATAGGAAAAACATTTTCCTTAAAAATTACATAAACAGATTCTAATAATTCCCTTTTCAGCTATGTACCTGTCGTGGATATGCAAAGCATATAAGATTGACCCCTTAATCCTATCTGTGCTCATATCTTTACATTATACTTTCCTATAAGAGCTTTCGCAATAACTTACAAATCTTCTCTATTCCATGATACTCACTCTTTTACTTCTTAATTCTTTTTACTATTTTGATTTCCCTTTACAATTATGTAAATTTATCCACTTAGTCCGTACAAAATTATGGATATTCTACTTTCAGTATACTCTTTTATCAATATATACTCTAGATTTTATTGTAAAGAAAGCAAAAAGCCTAATCCAATATTTGGATTAGACCGCTTGTAAAATATGTTTAGCATGTTCTACATTTTTCTCAGTAGGTGGTTCTACATTTGCGAGTGGGTACTTGTGTCCAAGCGCCTCCCATTTATATACACCAAGCTTATGATATGGTAACACTTCAACTTTTTGAACATTAGACAGACTTTGAATAAAGCTAGATAGTTTTTGTAGATCCTCTTCATTATCCGTAACACCAGGAACTAATACGTGTCGTACCCAAATCGCTTTATTCTTATCCGATAAATAACGAGCAAATTGTAAAATATGTTCATTTGGTTTCCCTGTTAATTTACGATGCTTTTTGGAATCGATATGTTTCAAATCCAATAAAACTAAATCTGTATAATCCATTAAAATATCTAGCTTATTTTGGAATTCTGGTTCCTCAGAATAACACCCACCAGAAGAGTCGATTGTTGTATGGATACCAGCCTCTTTACACTTTTTAAACAACTCAATTAAAAAGTCTAGCTGTAATAATGGCTCTCCACCGCTAACTGTTATACCGCCTCCGGAGGCTTCAATAAATGGAAGGTAACATGTCACATCCTGCATCACTTCTTCAACTGTTATTTCTTTACCTTTACCGATTTCCCACGTATCAGCATTATGACAATATTGACAACGTAATAAACACCCTTGTGTAAATATGACATAACGAATCCCTGGGCCATCAACAGTACCACAAGACTCTACAGAATGTATTCTTCCTTTTACCATGTTACTTCCTCCTTTATTGAAACAGCCTCCCTTCGCTATGTATTAAAAGCGAAGGGACACTTTTTTCATTTACATGCTTTCATGCATTGTACGGTTAATTACATCAATTTGTTGTTCACGAGTTAATTTAATAAAGTTTACAGCGTAACCAGATACGCGAATTGTTAATTGTGGATATTTCTCAGGATGTTCCATTGCATCCATTAATGTTTCACGATTAAATACGTTAATATTTAAGTGATGGCCTTCTTTTACTGCATAGCCATCAAGCATAGATACTAAGTTACGTACTTGTACATCATCTTCTTTACCAAGTGCTTTTGGAATAATAGAGAATGTATTAGAAATACCATCTTGTGCATCTTCATATGGTAATTTAGCTACAGATAATAATGAAGCTAATGCACCTTTTGTATCACGTCCATGCATTGGATTTGCACCTGGTGCAAATGGTTCTCCAGTACGGCGTCCATCTGGAGTGTTACCAGTTTTCTTACCGTATACAACGTTAGATGTAATAGTTAAAATTGACATTGTATGAACGGAATTACGATATGTTTTATGTTTACGCAGTTTATTCATAAATGTTTTCACGAGATTTACAGCGATCTCATCTACACGATCATCATTGTTACCGTATTTTGGGAAGTCTCCTTCAATCTCGAAGTCAACTGCAATACCATTTTCATCACGGATTGGTTTTACTTGTGCGTATTTAATTGCACTTAATGAGTCTGCTACTACAGATAGACCCGCGATACCTGTTGCCATTGTACGAAGAACATTTGTATCATGAAGTGCCATTTCAATACGTTCATAACTATATTTATCATGCATGTAATGGATAACATTTAATGTGTTTAAATATAGACCCGCTAACCATTCCATTGTCATATCAAACTTATGCATAACTTCTTCGTAATTTAGTACTTCAGAAGTAATTGGTGCGTACTCAGGACCAACTTGTGCTTTTGATTTTTCATCTTTACCACCGTTAATTGCATATAATAATGCTTTCGCTAAGTTTGCACGAGCTCCGAAGAACTGCATTTGCTTACCGATTCTCATTGCAGATACACAACAAGCAATTCCGTAATCATCGCCGTAATCAGCACGCATAATGTCATCATTTTCATATTGAATTGCTGATGTTTTGATGGACATTTTCGCACAGTAGTTTTTAAAGTTCTCTGGTAATTGTTTAGACCAAAGAACTGTTAAATTCGGTTCTGGAGCTGGTCCTAAATTATCTAATGTATGCAAGAAACGGAATGAGTTCTTTGTTACTAATGGACGACCATCTAATGCCATACCACCGATAGATTCAGTTACCCAAGTTGGGTCACCAGAGAATAATTCATTATAATCAGGTGTTCTTGCGAATTTCACAAGACGTAATTTCATAATGAAGTGATCTACAATTTCTTGTACTTCTTCTTCTGTTAAAGTACCATTTGCTAAATCTCTTTCAATGTAAATATCTAAGAATGTAGAAGTACGTCCAAGACTCATTGCAGCTCCGTTTTGCTCTTTAATCGCTGCAAGATATGCGAAGTATAACCACTGGAATGCTTCTTGTGCATTTGTTGCTGGTTTAGAAATATCGAAACCATGAGAAGCAGCCATTTGTTTTAGTTCTTGAAGTGCACGCATTTGCTCAGATAACTCTTCGCGTAAACGCATTGTATCTTCGCTCATTACACCACCAGTTAAATTCAAATCAGCTTTTTTCGCTTCAATTAAATGATCAATACCATATAATGCTACGCGTCGATAGTCACCGATAATGCGTCCACGACCGTATGCATCTGGAAGACCAGTAATAACACCTGATTTACGTGCATTTCTCATTTCTGGTGTATAAGCATCAAATACACCTTGGTTATGAGTCTTTCTCCAATCTCTAAAAATACGACTAAGTTCTTTGTCCATTTCGTATCCATAAGATTCACAAGCTTGTTCTGCCATACGAATACCACCATATGGTTGTAAAGAACGTTTAAATGGTTTATCAGTTTGGAAACCGACTACTTTTTCAATATCTTTATTTAAGTATCCTGGGTCATGTGATGTAATAGAAGAAACAATTTTTGTATCCATATCAAGAACGCCACCGTTTTCACGTTCTTTTGTTGTTAAATCCATTACTTGATCCCAAAGTTGTTTCGTTGCTTCAGTTGCTTCTGCTAAGAAAGATTCGTCTCCTTCGAAAACGTTTACATTATTTAAAATGAAATCGCGAACATCAATCTCTGCTTTCCATTTTTCACCTTTAAAGTTTTCCCATGCGTTTTTAACATTTTCTAATACTTGAGTCATCCTAATCTCCTCCATTTTTGATTAGTACAGGACTAAGATTTTTTATATAACAGCTTACACACTTAGAATACTACTTTTTTACGAAAGTGAACGAAATAGTTGTGACATGTTTGTGAAATGTTGAGCAAACTACTATATATATAGTGTTAACTTCATTTAAAAGTCTTTAAAATTAACCCTTTCCTTAATTGTATTTTTTTGGTATCCTTATATACGAGTCCTATTTTGTAATATAAGAACAATACCCATTGTAGAGCTGTAATACTCTTATCTCCTAATCTGTTATAGTTTTTATAACAGAACAAAAAAGTGTACACATGTTGTACACTTTTTTTGTTACTTCTATAAAACATCTCTTTTTCTATTGCCATCATAGAATCCGCCACGATTGTCTGTTGATGCAATTATTTGCTCTAGTCCTTCTATATGATCACCTATAATTCGAAGTACAGCTGGAGGATGACCTATTTTTGCAAAATGTTCACTGGGACGAATACGGTTCATCTTATCAACCTCAACACGACATACACATGCAATTTCAAATCCAGAAAGAAGAGCCTTCACCTGTGCTACACAAGGTGACAATAAAGATTTGTATCCAATTGCTTTCAAACACTTGTGGCTAAATGCATTAGGTACCGCAATAAGTGAGCCTACCCCTAAATCCTTTCTATCACAAGCTAAATTTAGTGCATACTTAAATGCAGTTACAAGATGAAGTGGTACTCTTAAATCTAAATAATGATTTAAATCATTTAATGCGACGTCCTTTCCATCTGCAATAGCTTTTGCAAAAGGATATAGTTCACTAGCTGGAATAACAAAATCACCATCTATAAATAACACAATTTCTCCTTTTGCAAAATAAGTTCCAAGTGAACGCCCTACATCGTTTCCAAGGGCTTCTTTATATACAATGGTTGTTGCGCCTTTGTCTTTTGCAATCGTTGCTGTTTTATCTGACGAACCATTTACGACAACGATGATTTCAAAAGGTTCAATTTTACGAAGCTCTTCTATAACCTTTCCAATTGTTTTCTCTTCATTTTGTACAGGAATAACAACCGATAGTTGCTTTTCTCTATACAAATTGGATGTAACGCCCCATCCTTGATAAAAATCTTCGAAATTTAAAGTATGATAGACGCTATCCCTTTTCCTATTTCCATCATAATATCCCCCGCGTATATCACTGCTTACTATTCGTTCTGCAACTGCTTCTATATGATCACCTATCATTCGTCTTTCAGATTGAGAAAGGTTCGTTCCATATGCAGCATGTTCAATCGGTCGAAATTTATTCGGCGTAATAACATCAATAGCACAATGACGGTTAATTCTCCATTTACTTTGTGCTATACGTAAATGAGCTACAATAGGATTAACTAAACATTCATATCCAATACTTTGGACGACTTCTTTCGTCAACGCATGAGGTACAGATAATAAAGAATCTATCTTTAATTCTTCACGCTCTAACATTGCATTTAATATTTGACGCCACACTGTAACGGAATGGGGTTTTTGTTTCTTTAAAAACAATGCGTCCAAATTATTTAAAACGATGTCAGTCTGATCATGTAAAATTGGATTAAGAAACAATTGTAATTTGGAAGTTGGAATAGCAAAGTCCCCATCTATAAATAGTAATACATCACCTATCGCATGTTTTGCGCCAACTGCACGCCCAACATCGTTTCCTAATAGTTCTGTATACCTGATTACTTTACAACCTAGCTGATCAGCAACCTCTTCTGTACCATCATTACAACCATTTGCTATGACAATAATCTCTACTGGATTTAACGGTTTTACCGATTGAATAACGTCTGAAATCGTATCTACTTCATTACTTGCAGGAATAATAACTGATAGCGACTTAGCCATTGTTTTCTTCACGAAACCATTTAATAGTTTCTTTCAATCCTTGTTCCCACGTTACTGTCGCTTGAAATTGAACAAGTTCTCTTAACTTTGTTACGTTCGGCCTTCTATTCGGAATTTCTTCAAAGCCATGTGGATATACTTCCTCAAAAGGAACTTTTACAATTTCCGAAGAAGATTTCGTTAGTTTTTTTATTGTTTCTGCTACTTCTTTTATACTCTGTTCGTTCTCAGAACCTATATTAATAATCTCACCATTTACCTTCTCATCCATTGCCCGAATTGTTGCTTCTACCGCATCACTCACATACGTAAAGCAACGTGTCTGCTTTCCATCTCCATATACGAGAATGTCTTCTCCTTGCAAAGCTGCACGGATAAATCGCGGGATTACCCCTGCATATGGACCATCTTTCGCTCTTGGACCATAAATATTAAAATAACGAACAATCGTTACAGGTAAGCCTTCTAATGCGTATCCTAAACATAATGTTTCTTCTAACGTTTTACAAACTGCATAACTCCAACGAATTTTAGAAGTTGCCCCATACAATCGATCTCCTTCTTCAGAGAAAGGCGGTTTGCCTTTACCATACACTTCTGAAGTAGATGCAAAAACTACTTTCTTCTTTCCTTTTAATGCTGCTTGTAAAATATTTCTCGTTCCGTCAAAATTCGTTTCAATGAGCTCTATACTTTTTTCCATTGTCGTTTTAACACCTAAAATTGCTGCTAAATGAAACACTACATCATGTTGATTTACTAATTCATAAATAGAATTTTTATCTAAAACACTTATTGGAATAACTCGAATCTCTCTCATTAGCTCATTATGATACTTATTTTTCCCTTTATAGAAGTTATCCACAATTGTGACTTTATAACCCCTTCTCACCAACTCTTCAGCTAAATGAGATCCAATAAATCCGGCCCCACCTGTAATTAAACATTTCTTACTCATACACTCACCTTCTTTATAATTCCCCTTGTATCTATTACTCGGTTCATTCCTTTAAAAAGCTTCCAATCGATATTAGAGTGGTCAGTTAAAATTAAAATACAACCTGCCTCTTTAACTGTTTGTTCATCCAAAGCAACAGATTGATACACCTTATCTCCAATTTCCGCGGAAGAAATATATGAATCATGGTATTTTATCTCGTATCCTTCTTTTATTAGTAATTGAATAATTGGCAAAGCCGGTGATTCTCTCAAATCATTTACATCTTTCTTATATGCGATTCCTACAATTAAAACTAGTCCGGGTGATTGCACCATACCCTTTACTTTCCGGACTATTTTCTCTGGCATTTCTTCATTAATTACATGTGCCGCCTCAATTAATTGACTAATTGCCCCATTCTTTTTTATTCTCCATTGAAAATATAAGGGGTCTACAGGAATACAGTGCCCCCCTATCCCTGGTCCTGGCCAATACGGAGTAAATCCAAAAGGTTTTGTAGATGCCGCTTCAATGGCCTCATAAAAATCAATCCCTAAACTTTCACATAATGTGTTTAACTCATTTACTAAAGAGATGTTAACTAAGCGCTGAATATTTTCAAATAGCTTACACATCTCTGCTACTTTCGGCGAACTAACAGGTACAACTACGTCAAAAATGGTACTATATAAATCCTGTACTTTTTGT
The DNA here is from genome assembly GCF_008042345.1 of Bacillus sp. AR8-1. Taxonomy (NCBI): domain Bacteria; kingdom Bacillati; phylum Bacillota; class Bacilli; order Caryophanales; family Bacillaceae; genus Bacillus; species Bacillus sp. AR8-1. Next base: position 46,136 of record NZ_QNUB01000059.1, on the reverse strand, counting down.
TTACACTTTTCTGTTTGTCCACTAATAACTTTTGGAATAGATTGAACTGAATATTGACTATTTGCTGGATCAATTCTCTCAGGGGAATATCCGATATAGAAATCTTCTCCTACCTTTTGGCCAGCTTGAGAAATAATAGGAATAATAACTTCCTCAAGTGTGCCTGGATATGTGGAACTTTCAAAAATGAAGGTTTGTCCTTTTTGGAGATTTTGTTGTATATAATGCGAAGCTGAAATGAGGGCACTTAAATCTGGTTCTCTTCGTTCATTAATTGGAGTTGGAACAGTAACAATAACATAATCACTACTTTGGAAATCAGTAATACCTTTATCTGGTGTATTTACTATTAATTTATTTTTAGTCAATAAACTTTGCAACACTTTAGAAGAAACATCTGGAATATAACTTTCTCCTTTTATAATCGATTCTATTTTTCTAGTATCTTTATCTAATCCAAGTACGGTATGTCCTCTTTCTGCAAAATGGACTGCCAAAGGAAGACCAACATACCCTAATCCAATAATAGCTACTTTACTACTAGCATTCATCTGTATTCTTTTCTTCCTTTCTCAATTGTTGAATAGTGTCTCTATCGCGATCTCCATCTGTAAAACTCCCACGTTCGTCTGTATATTGTAATAGATAAGCAATCGCCTCAAGTTGATCACCGAAAATACGGTCAAATGCCGGAATACGTCCATTTACAAATCCATGTTGCTCCGGGCGTACCCGATTGGTTTTTATAACATCTACAAATTCTACTGCTGTAATAGAAAAAACCTCCAAAATAGCTTTCATTTGAGCTAATGGCGGAATAACAAGCGAGTCATATCCTATTTTCTCTATTACCCTTTTATGCATAGCATGTGGTACTGCCGTTAATGAGTTATTCCATAAATCCGGTCTTTTCGCTACTAAATTCACAAAATATTTCCCCATACTAATTGGATCTGCAGGATGAAACATATCTAATAAGCATTGTAAATCATTTAAAACCACGTCACTTCCATCTTCAACAGCTTGCAAAAATGGAGTGAGCTTTTTTGCTGGAATAACAAAATCACCATCAACGAATAAACAAATATCTGCCGTAGCATGCATGGCACCTATCGCTCGTGCTACATTATGTCCAAGCGCCTCCCCGAATTCAACAACAATAACATTCTCTAGCTTTGCCTGTTTAACAGTCTCAAAATCTGCTCCATTCGCGACAACAATAATTTCATCTACCCCTGCTTTTTTTACTTCTTGTATAACAAATCTTATCGTCATTTTTTCTTCTGACACTGGTATAATCGCACTATATTTCGCTTTTTCCTTCTTTAATACAACTGGTTTATAGTTCCCTATAAACTCCCTATCCCTGTTTCCCTCCGAAAAACCGCCGCGTTTACCATATGTTTCGATTACATATTGCAAAGCACGTAAATGATCACCCATAATACGGCTAGTCGCTTTCGGATAAGGAGAACCAGGTGATGTTCCTGTATGCACAGGACGAACCTTATTTGTGTGAATTACATCGACCGAAGCCGTATCAACAATATCTACTCCTCTAGACATCGCTATCGCTTGAAATAGTGCTGGATCTGCTAAATTCCACCACCCAAGTTTCTCGATAACTTCCCTGCTCATCGCATGTGGAATTGCAATTAAAGATCCAACAACAAGCTCCTTTTTATTCAAATAACGATTCAACATGAACTTTCCAACTGTCGTATAATGTGGTCTCATCTTTAAATAAACCGACCATGTTAAATTATTCACAACAATTTGATGCCCTTGTCGAATTCCTTTCACGAAACGTTGTAACTCTTTACTATCAATAACAATATCACCATCTAAAAACAAAACAATTTCACCTTTTGCTTCTCTAGCTCCAATAGCCCGTCCAACATCATTGCCAAGAGAATGTTTATAATAAATCACGTGACAATGATGTTGTAACGCTATGTCTTTCGTTCCATCTGTCGAGCCATTATCTACTACAATAATTTCGTAAGGCTTGAGCTTCTCCACTTCTACTAAAACTTGTGATAAAGTACTCGCTTCATTGTGCGCTGGAATAACAACTGATACTCTCATACTTGTATCACGCTTACCCTTCCAAGCGAACATAAGCAATAATAGGAGTACGCACAATTACATCTTCCGGTGGTCCATAAGAAGGAGAAGTACGAACACTTACCGCCCCATCTGTCACAGATAAAAGAATGCCTGTAACAATTTCTACAGCTGTCACAACTTGCACTAATTCACCAACATGGTTACGTAATTCATCAGTAAATAACATATATAGCTCTCCTTTCTTACACTTCTTTAATTGATATAATACTTGTAAATGGTAATAAAACTTCAGTTCCTATACCTTCTTGCAATGTTAAGAAATCATCACCGACTGCTACAATAACGCCTGTTAATTGTCCAACTGTCACCGTAATTTCAACATTTTTACCTAAATACTGCTTTGCAATTTCTTTAAAAGGTGATGTATTGCATTCTTTTAAAATGTTGCAAATAATAGATTGAAATTGGCTTGATTTTATAAATTCTTCCGTAGCTTGCTTAGAGTTTCTTTGAATAAACCTTGCAAAGTTTTGCGAAAATAAAAGTCGTTCCACAGCAGGCAATAATTTATCATCTAAAAAATAGCTTAATTGTCTATTAAACAATCTTGATAATTTATGCCAATATTTTCTGAACAGACACATACACTTCTCCTCCTATTATTTTTAGATTATAAAATTTTACATCCATACATCTTAATGTATACAAAATAGATATTTTTGTGATAGGTAAGGCATACATTTTCTAAAAGAAATATTTGTTTCAGGGCAAAAAAAAACTATCCAAAAGGATAGTTTCTTACACTTCAATATTTCGCAACATCGTATAAATGTCATTATTCACTTTACCAAATGATTTAATGTTGTTTTGAATGTTAGATAATAAAACAACATACACACTACCATTTTTACTAAATCCATTTAAACAATTCCAACCTGGCATTACACCGTGATTCGAATAGCTTCCTGGGTCTACGTACCAGCCAAATCCGTAATCTTTTTTCACGGCTGTAAACATTTGATCATAACTCGCTTTTGAAATTAACTTTCCAGAGTATAACGCTTCGTTAAATAAATATAAATCATGTGCACTCGTATATATATCACCACAACCATATAGTTGTGACATGCTCGGAATATTAGGTGTTGTCATATTATTATTTACTATTTTATAACCCGTTGATGGGAATCTTGTTTGTTCTAACGCTGTGCCAAAACCAGAATGTTTCATACCGGCAGTAGCAAAAATATGTTGTTTAATATATTCTTCAAGCGACTGTCCACTTACCTTCTCGGCAATGTATGCAAGTATAGAGTAGTTCGAATCGGAATACTTCCACTTCTCTCCTGGACCACCAATACGCTTTTGATTTCCTATCCGCTTTATCAGTTCTTCATGGGAAATATCTTCTTTTCCTTGCTCATATTCTGGAATCCCTGATGTATGTGTTAATAGATGTTTTAGCTGAATACTATTACCTTGTGGAAAATCTGGAATATACTTCGCAACAGTATCTTCAACTTGTAATTTATTTTGATCTTTCAATTGCATAATAGCAGTTGCTACAAACGCCTTTGAAATAGAACCAATATAAAAAGTCGTCTCTGAATTATTCGGTACTTGCTGCTCTTTATTTGCCATACCGTACCCTTTATTCAGAAGAACTTTTCCGTTCTTCACAATAACAGCTGTCCCGCTAAATCCTGCGTTTTGTAAATACTGGTCCAATTGAGCGTTTTCATTAATTTCTTGAGGTGGTCCTTCAACAGGCTGTTCCGCAGCTTGCGCTTGCTTCACTTGTTCTTCCTGCTCTTTTTGTTTTTGCTTTTGTACTTCTTGTTTCTTTTTTTCTTCTTTCTTTTTTAGCTCTTCTTGTTTCTTCATTTCTGCTGCCGCTTTTAAAGTTTCTTCTTTCTTATTATGCGCAACAATTTTTGTATACATGAAATATACAAGTGATAATAGTAAGACGAAAATGATTGTCCTTTTTATGTATACAATCGGCCGATTTGCTTTCCCATTCGCATTATTTTTTTCCTGATCCATAATTGCTTTTTTCCCCTTACTCACCAATAATTTAATTCCTCTACTAAAGATTTATTTTAGTAGATTATGGATAATCCATTCTATATCATCCCTACTTTATCACGCACTACACATATTACCAACCCATATGTACAAAAAAGAAAAAGAAAATTTACAAAAGTAAGATTCCCGTTAAATTGTTAACAAAAAAAGAGGATATCCTGTAAAAAATTGATGTTATCAATCTTTTTGGACATCCTCTTATCTCATTATTTATACGTGTTTTTTCATATCATCGGCAACAGATTCAACATTTGTACCTACGATAACTTGTACACTTGTATTACTTAATTTCATAACACCTTTTGCACCAGCACGTTTTAATGCTGCTTCATTTACTTGACCAGCATCTTTTACTTGTAAGCGTAGACGTGTTGCACAGTTATCAATAACTGTTAAGTTTTCTTTTCCACCTAAAGCTGCTACGTAAGTTTCACCAATTGAACCTGCAACTGGAGCTTCTTCACCTTCAGCTACTTCCTCTTCGTCTTCACGACCAGGAGTTTTTAAATCGAACTTCTTAATTAAGAAGTAGAATACAACGAAATAAATTACTGCGTAAATTAAACCGACTCCCGCAAGTAATACTGGTTTTGTTGCAATACCAAAGTTTAAGAAGTAATCGATTGCACCGGCACTAAATGTGAAACCATCGTGAATGCCAAGTGTTGTTGTAATGAATAGAGACAGACCTGTTAATACAGCATGAATACCATATAATACTGGTGATAAGAACATGAATGAGAATTCAATTGGTTCTGTAATACCAGTTAAGAATGAAGTTAATGCTAGACCACCTAACATACCTGTAACCATTTTACGTTTTTCTGGTTTAGCAGCCGCAATCATTGCGAAACATGCTGCTGGTAAACCGAACATCATAACTGGGAAGAAACCAGTCATAAACATACCCGCTGTTTTATCTCCGGCAAGGAAGCGAGCAATATCACCGTTTACAACATTACCTGCTGCATTTGTAAAGTCACCAAGTACGAACCAGAAGTATGTGTTCATTACATGATGTAAACCGATTGGAATTAATAGACGGTTTAATAAACCAAATAGACCTGAACCAACTGCCCCTAAATTAACAATTCCATGAGCTAATGCATCGATAGCATTTTGAATTGCTGGCCAAATTTGTGCGAATAGAATTCCTAATATTAACATCACAACCGATGTAACAATTGGGACGAAACGTTTTCCAGCAAAGAACCCTAACCATTCTGGAAGTTTAATCTTATGGAATTTATTATAAAGAAGTCCCGCTATAACACCAACAATAATACCACCTAAAACTTTCATATCCACTTTAGTCGATAATTCGGCTGCCTTAGATACTTGTGTCATTGTATCTGCAAGCTTAGATGGATCAACATTAGCGCTATTACCTATTAAATCTTGGACTTTGCCTAATTTATCTTGTAATTCTACAGTAGAATATCCCTTACTAAGTGCATCAATACTGTTTTTCATAACTAGATAACCAATTGCACCTGCAAGACCTGCTGCACCACTACCATCAACTGAAAGACCGATTGCAATACCAATTGCAAAAATGAGTGCTAAATTATCAAAAACTGCTGCACCGGCCTGTGCCATAACAGGAATATCAAATACATCTGGTTGCCCTAAACGAAGCAATAATCCTGCTGCTGGTAGTACGGCGATTGGAAGCATTAACGCTTTACCAATACGTTGTAAAAACTGCAACATTTTAATTCCCCCTATCAAATTTATGAAATCGTTATCATTATAAGTACGCCTTAGAAAACGCTTTCTATTTACATAACCATAATAACATATAGTTGTATAGATGTGTAGTTTTTATTTTCGAATTTTTTATGGATAAATCTCCTATTTCCAAACTGTTATATAAAAGGGAAATTCTCCTTTTTTAATACAAAGGACTTGAAAGAACGACCTACTATAGAACATATAACTTTCGTTTTATCATTCCACTTTTTCATGTTATTATTTATTTCCGAGCATATCGGGAAAAGTAAACTTAGTTAATTCGAAATAGGAGCGTTGGTACTATGCAGTGCATTGAAACAAACAACTTACAACAGTTGTTAGAACAAGTAAAACCATATACGAAAAAAGGAAAACTTGCTACTTATATCCCCGAACTAGGAAATGCAAATCCAGACGATTTAGGGATTGCCATTTTCCATAAAGAAACAGAATATATCCATGCAGGCAACTCACAAACACTATTTACTCTTCAAAGTATTTCCAAAGTAATTACACTTGCCCTTGCCCTTTTAGACCGTGGTGAAGAATATGTATTTTCTAAAGTTGGAATGGAACCAACGGGTGACCCATTTAATTCTATTATTAAGTTAGAAACGACAAGTCCATCCAAACCCCTTAATCCAATGATAAATGCAGGAGCATTAGCTATTACAAGCATGTTAGCAGGAAAAGATAACGAGGAAAAAATGGAACGTATTCTTCATTTTGTACGTGAAATAACAGATAACCCTACTATTAATTATTCCTCTAAAGTTGCCGATTCAGAATTAGAGACAGCTTATCTAAATCGTTCGCTTTGCTATTATATGAAACAAAACGGTATTATCGATTGTGATATTGAAGAACTTATGGATTTATATACTCGTCAATGCGCAGTTGAAGTAAACTGCATTGATTTAGCACGTATCGGCTTAATTTTTGCAATGGATGGATATGATCCATATAAAAAGAAACAAATCATCCCTAAACATATTACAAAAATTTGCAAAACATTTATGGTCACATGTGGTATGTATAACGAATCTGGTGAATTTGCAATACGCGTTGGTATCCCTGCAAAAAGTGGTGTAGCGGGTGGTATTTTCGGCTGCGTAAAAGGCGATATGGGAATCGGCATTTTCGGACCAGCTTTAGATGCAAACGGAAATAGTATTGCTGGTTTTAAAATTCTTGAACTTCTTTCTGCTCAAGAAGGCTGGAGTATTTTTTAATCGCGAGTTATCCTGCTATACTAGCAGGATTTTTTATTTCACCAAAACCTCACTTTTGTCAGTTATCAATCCTCTTACAAAAACAGTGCTGAAAGTTTCTCTATATCATGCATATTTGTTCCCCCCTCCTGAATAATATAGTACAACCTAGCGCTATATGTGGAGGTGTGAAAGATGAAACTAATATTTCAAATGGGAAAACAACCTGTTCTTGAAAAAACAATCCTTCTTTTTATATTGAGTATTGTAGAAAGCTTGAAGTTAAAAGTTGTTTCACTCGACGAAGCTCACCGATACATATTCAATTTAGAAGTACTTGAATTATTAATGGATCGGAACATCGATGATCAAGTACTTGAACTTATTCATTTCGGGATGGGACTTGAAGACATTCATCATGTGCTTCCTGAAGAACTTGAGCATACTATCGAGGAATTAAAATGGCTTTGCATCCAAGTGTTAAGTGAATACAGTATGCATGAAGAATCAGAGCAATTAATTGAAGACATACGCTAAAAAGCACCTATGTAGTATGTAGGTGCTTTTTATTTATTAAGAAGTAAATATCCGATGTCGATATATGCAATTTATTCAAGTATTTCCGAGGAAATGCTCGAACATTGCTTTTCTATTTTCACAACAACTGATCAATCCCAATAAGTATTAATAACACTCCTGCAATAACCGTCGCCCATTTCCCTAAGTATGCTGCTAAATATCGTTTCCCTACATATGCAAAACCACTTATGCAAATAAAACTAAACACCCCAGAAATAGTCGCTGTAAGCCAAAGATTTAAATTTGTTACCCCAGCATCAAACCCACCTGCAATATTATTAATAGATAATGCAACTCCTAAAACAAGTGCTTCAGAAAAACTAATTGTTTTAGAGCCATCAAAATCTGCTTTTTCTGGATCACGTAAAATTCCCATAAGTACATTATCACCTTTAGAATCTACAGTATTTTTTTGACTCAAGAAAGGCTGACATAAAATAAACACCCCGATTATCCCTAAAACGATTGCTCCAATCAGGTTTGCTGTAAACTCTGAAATAAATAACGCAATCCAGTTCCCAAAAAATCCAGCTAGTAAAGTAAATAAAAACCCGAAGAATGCGATGATAAAATTGTTAAACCACGAAATACGAATTTTACGAATGCCATACGCAATTCCAACACCTGCATTATCTAAATTAGAAGCGATCCCGATTAAAAGAATTGAAAATAAGCCTGCCGTACTCATAAATAGTCACCCCTTTTTCTCACTTTTCAATGCATATTATGAAAATGTTGAGCAACTGTGCCTGTCTGTTTCATATACTTGTAATAAATGCTCAACATTTTTTCAACACTAAAAAAGGAGTGCCTGCACTATGGCTAATGAAAACCCGAATGATCGGCTTGGTAAATTAATAAAAAAACTTTTAAAAGAACGCGCCTTATCTATGCGCCAACTAGGAATACTTACAAATATTGATCCTGCAACAGTCTCAAGAATTATTAATGGCAAACAACCACCAAAACAAAAACATCTACAAAAATTTGCAGAATGTCTTCAAGTTCCACCCCAATTGTTATTTGATGAAATGTACCCTGATTCTCCTCACATTAATAAAGAAAAAACGGATATGTACACATCTCTTGATACCATTCAACAAACTTTACAATCCTCTAACTTATTCGATTTCGATTACACTACAACTCGCGTAAAACAAGAACTCGAAAATTACGAACGCTATGCCCAGACAACAGAAGGCGAAAAACGTATTCATGACAGTTTTGCAAGCAAATTAGAGCAAATTGATAGTGCTGGTCCTTTTATTGAACAATTAACAGATATGTATCAACAATTTTGTAATGAAACCATTTCAAAAGAAGAACGTGCAGTTCTTGGGAGCGCATTACTTTATTTCATTTTATCGACAGATATTATTCCCGACTATCTCTTTCCAATTGGCTATTTAGATGATGCGATTGCCGTTGAATTAGCAAAAGAGAAATTACTTGAAATGAAACGAAAGACATAGCAAAATAAAGAACTATTTCAGTTGTTTATATTCAACTCTGAAATAGTTCACTAAAAAATCGTACAAGTATACATACTCGTACGATTTTACTATACAAATCTATTTTTTCGTGTGGCACCATTCATATATAAATGTTATTATCACTTTTGTAAATTCAATTAACTGTTCAATTTCAACTTTCTCATTTACAGAATGTGCTTCTTCTAATGTACCTGGTCCATATATAATCGCTGGAATGTGAAACTCACTAAACCAACCACCATCAGTTACCGTTGCAGACATATCTAAAATTGCATTTTTTGATAGAATAGACTCGTGTACTGAGCTAAGTTTTTTTACAGCTTTATGTTCACTATCTACTTCTAATGAAGGGAAAATTTCCCCACGATCTACAATCATTGATTCTCCGCCCCACTTAAATTGTGGCGGATTTTCACTTAACCATGGATCGGCAGCTGCCACCTTTCCAATATACTCTTCAATTTCGTTTATTATTTGTTCATGTGTTTCATTCGGATAGAAGTGCACTGTTATCCACAATCGGCACTCATCCGCAATAAACGCCGCATGCCTTCCTCCCTCAATAACAGCTGGATTAATTGTTGTTGTTCCAGATGGATAGCCTTCATATGTTTTCATAACTGCCCAGTGGCGCTCTAATTCTTGTAAGCTTTGTACAATTTTCATCATTTTTTCAATCGCACTCGCTCCAAATAAACGTCCTCCAGCATGGATCATTTGTCTGCGCGTTGCATCATGAAACGTTTGTGGACTTTTCACTGTAATCCATCCAGTAATGACACCGCCTTGTCCTTGCATATGTAAATCGCTCGTATCCACTACTACTGCAAAATCAGCATCGTAACCCCTTTTGCAGCATTGAAGTGTACCTGCTTCTCCAACTTCTTCTCCAATTACCGATTGAAAAGTTAAATCTCCAGGTAATTCAATACCAGCTTCTTGTAAAAGTTGAATGGCAAATAGCGCTCCAGCCAGCCCACCTTTCATATCTGCTGCGCCACGTCCAACTAACCAGCCATCTTTTATAAATGGATCAAATGGATTTGTTTCCCACGCCTCATCTGCTGACACTTCGGCTACATCCATATGTCCATTAATAATAAGACTTTTATATGAGTCACTTTTTATCCCTTTTTTTACCCCAACAACATTCGGATCATTCGGATATACATCCCATTTATCAATACTAAAATTTCGTTTTCTTAAAAACTCTGCAACAAATTCTTGTGCTTCATTTGTATTTCTCGCTGGCGGTGCTGGTGTTTCAAAACGAATTAAAGTTTTTGTAAGTTCTAGTAATTCCTCTTTCCTTGAATCTATTTGTTTTAACAACTGCGAAACTTCTGGATTCATCGCTAATTCCCCTTTGCATACATAGTATGTTTCCAGCTTTATTTTCACAAAAAAAGAGACTGTTTACAATTTTACAGTCTCCTAATTAATCACTATTATAAACTCTCTACTTCCGTTGTATTTGTCTTTTCAATATGCTCTACATTACTTCCCTTATTTCTTGTAGCACGATAAAACAGTAAGCAAACAATCATAAATGGAATACCACAATACAATGCCATTCTTTGTTCTGGAATAAAGGCCATGCCAACGATTACTGTTAAATTTAATACTAACGCAAGAAGTGGTACAAATGGATACAATGGTGTTTTAAATTTCAAGTCCTTAACATCCCCGCCCCGCTTCATGTATGACCTTCTAGCTAATAAATTTGATAAAGCAATAGATGCCCAAACTAGTATCGCTCCGAATCCAGCGATAGAAAGCAGCCATAAATAAACTGTATCTTCCGCATAAATACCTGATAGTAGTGAGAGACACCCTACAATTGTGCTTACGATTAATGCATAAATAGGAACACCGTTTTTAGATAACTTTCCAAAAATTGGACTAATCATTCCTTGATTAGACATAGACCATAGCATACGCGAAGTTGCATATAATCCTGAATTCGCAACGGATAGTACTGCTGTAATAATAACGAAATTTATAATATCTGCTGCATAAGGAATACCAATTTTATCAAATACAACTACGAATGGACTTTCTATTACTCCTGCTTGCTGCCAAGGGAATAGTCCAGCAAGAATAAAAATAGATAGTACAAAGAAAACAAGTATACGCCAAACTGTATTGTTAATTGCCTTCGGGATCGTTTTCTCTGGATTTTCACTCTCACCTGCTGCAATACCAACTAATTCTGTTCCTTGGAAAGAAAAATTAACTGCAATCATTGTAATTAAAATGGCTGATAATCCATTTGGAAACAATCCACCATAATCAGTAAAGCTAGAGAACATTGGCGCTGGTTCATTCCCTTTCATATCTAGAAACCCAAACATTGCTGCCCCGCCCAAAATAATAAATGCAATAATTGTAATTACTTTAATACTTGCAAACCAAAATTCCACTTCCGCAAAACTTCTTGAAGATAACGCATTAATAGCAAAGAGCAGTACCGCGAACACTACACACCAAATCCATGACGGTACATCAGGAAACCAACGTTTCATCAAAATACTAACTGCAATTAATTCAATACCTATCGTAGCAGACCAGTTTAACCACGACATCCATCCCACTACATAACCTGCTGCAGGAGAAATATGCTTTGTCGCATACGTTTGATAAGATCCTGCGTCAGGCATCGCAACCGCTAACTCTCCAAGACAGAGCATCGTTAAATACATTACAAATCCACCGACAAGATACGCTACAATTGCTCCTCCAGGTCCAGCTTCATGAATCGTATAACCTGATCCTAAAAAAAGTCCTGTACCAATAACTCCACCGAGTGCAATCATAAATATGTGCCTGCTTTTCAATTCTCTTTTTAATCCTTGGTTTTGATCCATCATATAAATCCCCCCTTTTCACTTTGCCAATCCATTTAATGTAAGCGTTTTTAAAATTCTTCACCGTAAAAATAATGATTTAAAATAGCAAAAATACATATCACTTACATTAATCACTGCCTGTTACTAAAAGGTCATCCCTTACTGTTATTAATAACTTTTGATCAGCAATAGCTTGTCCTTCTACTACTTCTAATGATTCAATATAACCACTGATTCCTATCTTAATTTCTACTTTCTGTTTATCTATTGTTTCAATTAACGCTAATTTCTCCCACTCGTATACGTAAGAACTTTCCGTAACAAATAACTTCTCTACTTTTCCATAACAAGGACTATACACACCTTCTATAACTGTCTTCACTTTATAAACCCCTCCCTCTTATTAATTGACACCGAAACGTTGTATATCCTGTAAAAATTCATATTCTCCCCTCTAGAGATTTCAAATATTATTTATGCAAAATGCGTACCAAGTCTCTAATTCATATATTAAATGAGAGTTTTACACAAAAAAGCGTGCACAACCGCAAAATTTTTCTATCATTTGAAAAGTTTTAAAAGGAAAATAGCAAAAAAATTTTGCGGTTTTATAAGAATTTTAATAAAATTATAAAAAGTCAGTCTTCATAGGGTGAAATGAGGAGAAGATAATCTATGCGTACAGAAGACATTAATTTTAAACAGATCATTGAAATGAACATGCTATATGAAACTTTACTCAATGAACTCGATATCGGGATTCATATTATTAATGAGGAAAGTAAAACGATTATCTATAACCGCAAAATGATGGAAATTGAATCAATGGAACGCTCAGATGTATTATATAAAAGTCCTTTAGAAATATTTGCATTTGAAGAAAATAAAAATAGTACTCTTATAGAGGCATTAAAATTAGGAAAAACAAACAAAAATATAAAACAAACGTATTTTAACAATAAAGGACAAGAAATTACAACGATTAACGATACTTTCCCTATAATAGAAAATGGAAAAATTAAAGGCGCTATTGAAATATCAAAAGAAATTAGTAACTTAAAGCAAACAATAAGAATGGGCCCTTCTCGAAAACAAAGTACTAAATTTACCTTTGATCACATAATTGGTGATTCTGAAGCTATTCAATCAATCATTACTGAAGGAAAAAGAGTAATTCGTACATCTTCCTCCATACTTCTAGTAGGAGAAACAGGCACTGGGAAAGAACTATTTGCACAAAGCATCCATAATGAAAGTCAGCGTTCAACAAAACCCTTTATTTCACAGAACTGTGCCGCTATACCTGATACACTCATGGAAAGCTTATTATTCGGTACAAACCGAGGTGCATTTACAGGAGCTATCGATAAAGCTGGTTTATTTGAAGAAGCGAACGGAGGAACTTTGTTATTAGATGAAATCAACTCATTAAGTCCAGCACTTCAAGCGAAGTTACTACGAGCTATACAAGAAAAAACAATACGAAGAATCGGAGGCACACACGAAAAAGAAATTGATGTTCGTATTATAGCAACTATCAATGAAGATCCTTTCGAAGCCATCGCACATAATCGATTAAGAGAAGACTTATATTACCGATTAAGCGTCGTTACTTTATGTCTTCCGCCTTTACGTGAAAGAAAAGAGGATATTCTAGCTCTTGTTCAGCACTTTATTGAAAAATATAATACTCAATTCGGGCTAAACGTAACCGATGTAGATGTAAATGTAAGAGAATTTTTCTATGCATACGATTGGCCTGGGAACGTACGGGAGTTGGAACATATAATTGAAGGTTCCATGAACTTAATAGAAGATGAAACCATCATTACAGCGTTTCATATGCCTACTCGCTTCCGTGAACGAATAAAAACAGAATTCAATATGCAACATGCACTAACTAATCACAATACTGATGCACCAAAAACTTTAAAACACACAATAGAAAAAATGGAAAAGAACTACATTAACCAAATTCTTAAAGAGAATCATGGCAACATCTCACAAGCTGCAAAATTTTTAGGATTAAGTAGGCAAAACTTACAATATCGAATTAAAAAACTGCATTTACACATATGAAATGAACATGTCTCCAAGTGTAAAAACAACTTGGTAAAATATGTTATAATAAACATATAACATGCTAGAAAGGGGCTATATATATGAGTAATGATAAAAAATTAAAGTTATTACAATACTTATACTTTTTCCCTGCCATGCTCTGTATGATGTTATTCATTAATGCCGATGTAAGCAGCTCTCCTTATGCAAAACTATTTGGAACAATTAGCGGCTCCTTTGCAGCTATTATGCTTGCTGCTTTTTGGAATTTGAAGATACGTATAAAAAAAGAGAAATCTTCGTAATACTAAAAAAATCGAGCTACTTAGCCCGATTTTTTTATTTGCCATTAAAACTCAACATTCTCCAAATACAAACCACTCGCCTCAGCAAGACAATTAATTTGATTACGTTGTTTCGCCTCTAGAATTTGTGGAATTGCTTCAGCATCTAATTGTCCTAATCCAACTTCAATTAATGCTCCAACAATTTTTCTTACCATGTTATGAAGGAAGCCGTTACCACTTACTCTAATTTGTACAAACCCTGCCTCTTCCATCACATCAAGTGTATATACTTCTCGAACCATAGATTTTTTCTTTGATTTCGCATTTGAAAAAGCAGTAAAATCATGTGAACCAACTAAATGTTTCGCAGCTGCTTTCATGCTTTCCAAATTTAATTTTTTATTCACATGCATGCTGTATTTACGCATAAATGGATTTGTATGCTCTTCATTCCAAATTTTATACAGATATGTTTTTGCTTTAGAATTGTAACGAGCATGGAAACGATCATGTACTTCTTCCACATTCGTAATGCTAATATCATTAGGTAAATATTGATTTAAATATTTTTTCACTTTATGTTCCACTAACTTCTCATCACTTTGAAAGTTAGCAACTTGATTCAAAGCATGTACACCAGCGTCTGTTCTACTACAACCGATAATTTCAATTTCTTTTCCGATCATTTCAGATATGACACTTTCGATTTTTCCTTGAATCGTATTATCGTTATTACCGAGACGTTGCCATCCTTTAAAACGTGCACCATCGTACTGAATCGTTAATTTATAATTATGCATAATATTCTCCTTCATAGAAAATATTCCCTCAGACCATGAGGGAATATTAATAAACTTTACTTTCTAACAAGCTTCACTACATTTTCTACGTGAGCTGTATGCGGGAACATATCAACTGGTTGCACATACTCCACTTCATAGCTCTTCATTAATGCTTGTACATCACGTGCTAATGAAGAAGGATTACAAGACACATACACAACTTGTTTCGGCTTCACTTTTAAAATTGTTTCCAGTAATTTATCATCGCAACCTGTACGTGGTGGATCGACAACAATTACATCTGGACGCCATCCTTCTTTTACCCATTTCGGTAACCATTGTTCAGCTTTACCTGCTTCATATTTCGTATTTGTAAATCCGTGACGCTTCGCATTTTTTCTTGCATCTGCAATCGCTTCTGGAATTACATCCATACCACGTACTTCCGCTGCATCATTTGCAAGCCAAAGTCCGATTGTACCAACACCACAATACGCATCTACAATTTTCTCATCGCCTGTTAACGCAGCTGCTTTTTTCGCTTCATCATATAAAACAATTGTTTGTTCTGGATTCAACTGGAAGAATGCACGTGCTGATAATTCAAATGATAAATCGCCAAGTGTTTCTTGAATTACTTCTTTTCCAGCTAATTTAAATGTTTTGTCTCCAAAAATAACAGATGTTTTACGCCAGTTTACATTTTGCATAATTGATTTAACCGCTGGCATCTGTTTTTGTACTTCTGCAACAAATTGTTCTTTATTTGGTAATTCTTCTTTTGTTGTAATAAGTGTAACTTGTACTTCCCCTGTTTGAACTGCAGTACGTGTTACAATTGTGCGTACTAAACCTTTTTGTTTTTTCTCATTGTAAATAGAAACATTTAATTTTTCTAAAATACGTCTTACAACTTTTGTCGCTTCATTCGTTGCTTTATGTTGAATCATACAGTGAGCAATATCAATTAACTGATGTGAGTTTTGTTTATATAGCCCTGTAATAACCTTTTCGTCTTTACGCCCCACTTGTAATTGACTCTTATTACGGTAATGCCATGGATTTTCCATGCCAAGCGTTGGACGAATTTTCTCTTCCATACTGTTTTTCATGTACTTCTCAAATGCTTGTACAACGATATCACGCTTTTGATTCAATTGTTCTTTATAATCTAAATGTTGCAGCTGACAACCGCCACACTCCTCATATACTGGACACGGTGCTTTCACACGATGCGGTGAAGCTTTACGAACTTTTTTCACTTTCGCTTCAGCGAAGCCACGCTGAATTTTCGTTGTTTCTGCAACAACTTCTTCTCCTGGTAATGCCCCTGGAATGAAAACAACTTGTCTCTTAAAATAACCAACGCCTTCTCCGTTAATCCCAAGACGTTTAATTGTCACAGGAAACGTTTGACCAACTTCCAACTTACTCTCATGTTGCTTTTGTATCATTATTACACCTCTACTCTATACTTTTCCATAAATATAACGCTGCATAACTGCAGTATGGTTCACACTCTTGTTTCACTTTTTCTAAAAATGCATCATCAGGTTTATCATCTAATTGAAATATACCTTGCACTGCACGCTGAATCCCAATGTCCGCTTTCGGGAACATATTTTTCCGTCCAAGCCCAAACATTAAAAAGTTTTGCACTGTCCATGCACCAATTCCCCTAATTGGCAACAATTGTGCTGAAACTTCTTCTTCCGTCCCATTTTCTATACTCGCTAAATTTAATGTACCACTGACAATACTTCGACCTAATCCTACTATATATTCAGCCTTTCGCTGACTAAACTTCTGCTCTCTCAATTCTTCTATTGAAATATTTGCTACTATTTCCGGAGTGGGGAAAAAGAATACACCGTTCTTCTCTATTCCATACCGTTTCACAAATTGTTCTGTTAACACAGTAGCAAATTTCAAATTTATTTGTTGGTGAATGATACAGCGAAGAAGACAAGCAAAATAATCAAATTCTAAAATAATTGGAGTATAAGCATATGTTTCAAATAGTGGACGTAATGATGTGTTTAAAAAATGATTTTGTATATCTTGAAACGGTTCATTCCAATGAAAAATGGCTCTCATTCGTTTCATGACTTTCTCCGGATTTCCTGTCTGACTAGAAATCCAAAACTGTGGATTTTGAACAGTACCAATCCCTTGTAAGCGAACAATAACCTGTTCCTCGTCTATACAAAGCGGGATATAAATGACTTTCTCATCTAATTGAATGACGTTAAGAGGATCAAAAGATAAACGTTTTAATACTTCTTCAAAATGATACGGATACTCTAACGTAACATGTTCGCTCCACATACGTTTCCCCATCCTTTTTACACATCATTATAGCATGAGAAAACCGTAAGCATACATGCTTACGGTTGATTGCTTTTTACTAAGTCATCTAGACTTTTAAAATGATACCCTTTCTCGCGCAAATCATCAATGATTTTCGCAAGTGCTTCTGCATTATCTTTTGATATTGCATGAAGTAATAAAATAGATCCTGGGTGAATCATCGTCATAACATTATTATGCGCATATTGCCATCCTCTTTGCTGATCCACTTTCCAATCCAAAAATGCAAGTGACCAAAATACATTATAGTAGCCCATTTCTTTCGTAAGAGCTAACGTTCTTTCACTAAATACGCCGCGCGGAGGACGTACATATTTCACTTCTTTTTGCCCAGTTACTTTTTTAATTTCTTCCGTTACACTCGTTAATTCTTCACGAAGCTTCTCATCATTTACCGCTGTAAAATCAGGATGACTCCAAGAATGATTTCCAATAATGTGTCCTTCATCCTTCATTCTTAACAATAAATCTTTTTGTGTTTTAATGTAATGCCCCGTTACAAAGAAAGTTGCTGGTACTTTTTTCTCTTTTAATACATCTAAGATTTTCCCTGTGTATCCATTCTCATATCCATTATCAAATGTTAAATAAATATCTTTTTTCTTCGTATCTCCTAAATAAAACCCGCCATTTTTTTGCAGTAAATCCGTATATAACTTTCCTGCATCTGGTACTGTTTCATTTTTAGGACGCGGGATTCCCCAGTTATGTGGAGTATTTGTATAAGCCAATGCCGAAACTGGAACAAGTGCCATCATAATTGAAAAAATGAGACCGATATATAACCATTTATATTTCATAAATAGTCTCCTTTCCATATATAATCGTACCTGTAGTTTCTGTTTACTTACTTACTTTCATGCTGTGCATGTTTTTCTATATATACCAAAAAATGCATCTCGAAAGATTCGAGATGCATTTTTGTTTATTTAAATACCGGCTCTTTAAAGCTCGCTAATTTTTCAAGTGATGTTTTATCAACATCTGCATGTAAACTATTACCATGAGAGTCCATCGTTACAACTGCTTTAAAACCTTCAATGCGTAAATGCCACATTGCTTCTGGAATACCAAATTGTAAGAAATCAACATCTTTCACTTCTTTAATACATTCAGCATAATATTGCGCCGCACCGCCAATTGCGTTTAAGTACACGCCGCCGTGTTCTTCTAAAGCCGCTAATGTTTTCGCACCCATACCGCCTTTTCCAATAACAGCGCGAATACCAAATTTCTTCATAATATCGCCTTGGTACGGTTCTTCACGAATACTTGTCGTTGGACCTGCCGCTTTAATTTGCCAATTGTCATTGTCATCTTTCACAACAACTGGACCACAGTGGTAAATAATTTGTCCATTTAAATCTACTGGACAATCATTATCCATTAAATGCTTATGGATTGCGTCACGACCTGTATACATCATGCCATTAATTATTACAACATCACCAACGCGAAGTCTACGAATTTGCTCTTCTGTAATTGGTGCTTGTAATACAATCTCACGTTGCTCTGTTTTTTCTTGTGCTTCATGCTGAAGTGTATCTTCACCTTCTTGATATAACCAATCCATAATTTCACCTGTTTCAGGATGGATTGTTACACCTAGGCGGCGATATGCCCAGCAATTATACGCCACAGATACGTAGAAGCTAGCCGGCAGGCGGTTATACACGCCAATTTTACAGCCCAGTAAAGTTGTTTCTCCACCAAATCCCATTGTACCAATGCCAAGCTTATTCGCATTTTCTAATACGTACTCTTCAAGTTGTTGTAACTCTGGTACTGGATTGACGTCATCTAATGTACGGAATAATTGATTTTTTGCTAATTCATAACCTGATGTGCGGTCTCCCCCGATACCAACACCAATTACACCAGCACTACATCCTTGACCTTGTGCTTGGTATACTGCATGAAGAAGGCATTTACGAATTCCTTCTAAATCACGGCCAGCTCGTCCAAGTCCTTCTAGTTCACACGGTAAGCTATATTGAATATTTTTATTCTCACAGCCACCACCTTTTAGGATTAAACGTGCATCAATATAATCTTTTTCCCATTGTTCAAACTTAATAACCGGTGTACCTGGTCCTAAATTATTTCCACTATTGTCTCCAAAAAGAGAGTCAACAGAATTTGGACGAAGTTTACCATCTTTTGTCGCCCGCTCAAGCGCATTATAGATAGCTTCCTTCAACTTTAATTGGTTCACACCAACTGGTGTATAAATTTTAAACGTTGGCATCCCTGTATCTTGGCAAATCGGTGAGATGTTATCATCAGCCATTTTAATATTATTTGTAATTGTGCCAAGTGCCATCGCAGAACGAGTCCCTGCATTTTCTCGCTCTTTCGCTTGTTGAATCGCACGACGAACATCTTTCGGTAAGTTCGTTGACGTTTCAACAATTAGTTGATACATGCTTTCTTGAAGCTTTTCCATTGTTACTTCCCCCTCAATTGTGAACGCTACCAAAACGTTATGAGCTGAAAATTCCATTGTTATGCTCTTTAGCTTTTTATTTGTTTCACGCTATTAAAGCATAAATGAAATTTTTCACAACTTGATTATACCTCTTTTTCTATCGTCCTTCTATTATCCGCACAGAAAAAGGCTACCAAATTGGAATTGGCAGCCTTTTTAATATATTATTCGTCTTTTTTAAATTGCTCACATTTTAATTCTAATTCATCTAACATTGCAAGAAGACGATCTACATCTTCTAATTCTACTTCTTCAGGTTCAATTGTATCAATTACTTCAATGAACATATTTAAACGCTCTTTTAAATATACTAATTGTGTATCTTTATCTTGAATTGCTTTTCCCATGAAGGCACTCTCCTTTTAATTCGAGTTGCTTTTATTATACCGCAAAAATGATTGCTATGGGCATGAAATTTCATCAATTTTGTCACAGTCATCCACTATAATGTAAGCCCTCTCTCTTTTCACGCTAAAAAGTTTCACTTTATAAAAAGCACATATTCTTCTATTATAGAGAATGGACAAATTGTTATTTCAATAGTCAAAGGAGTATTTCATATGACGATATCACAAAAAATGAAGCCGATTACTCCTTCTTACGATCCATGGGAAGCGTATATGGACCTTGAAGAGTACGGCAAACTACTATTAACAAATGTTGAATTTACAACGACGACGTTATGCAATATGCGCTGTGAGCATTGCGCTGTTGGTTACACGTTACAGCCGAAAGACCCAAATCCGCTTCCGATGGATCTTTTATTAAAACGATTAGATGAGATTCCTCATTTACGTTCTTTAAGTATTACTGGCGGAGAACCTATGCTTTCAAAAAAATCCGTCGACAACTATGTAACACCACTCTTAAAATACGCCCATGAACGAGGCGTTCGCACTCAAATCAACTCTAACTTAACTATAGATTTAGCACGTTACGAACAAATTATTCCTTATTTAGACGTGTTGCATATCTCTCATAACTGGGGAACAATTGATGACTTCGTTGAAGGCGGATTTGCAATGATGGAGCGTAAACCTACTTACGAACAACGTGCAAAATTATTCGAAAGAATGATTACAAATAGTAAGGCTCTATCAGATGCAGGTGTACTTGTATCGGCCGAAACAATGTTAAACAAAAGAACTCTACCACATATTGAACATATTCACCGTCAAATCGTCGAAGAGATGGGCTGTAAACGTCATGAAGTTCACCCAATGTATCCAAGTGACTTCGCGAGTAATCTAGAGATTTTAACAAAAGCTGAAATTCGTGATGCTATTGAGCATTTACTAGAAATTCGCGATGAAAATGTATGGATGTTATTTGGAACGTTACCTTTCTATGCTTGTAGCGATGACGAGCGAGACATTGCCACATTTAAAAAATTACAAGAGAGCAAAAATGTCACTGTTCGTAATGATCCAGATGGCCGTTCTCGTTTAAATGTAAATATTTTCGATGGAAATATTATTGTGACGGACTTTGGTGATGTTCCACTTCTAGGAAACATACAAACAAACACATTACAAGAAGCATATGACAAATGGAGTGCTTCAAAAACAGCAAAATCATTAAGCTGTCACTGTCCTGCAGTAAAATGTCTTGGACCAAATGTTCTTGTAAAAAACAGCTACTATCCGACAGAAGATTTCTTATCAAAAACAGCAAACATTACATTATAAAAAACGTCAGCTTATAAGCTGACGTTTTTTTATGTTATTGCGAGTGGGAGGAAGAAATGAATTTAAAAAATAAATAATCATGAATTGGAATCGCCGCTCCAATTCCTTGAGAAGTAATATTTTTCACAACAAGTCTTTTTTGATTTCCCTTTAATACAAGATACACTTCTCCAAATGTTACTTTTCCCTTTTCATTTACTGCTGGTGTATAAGCATATAAATATCCGAGTTGACTCGGACTAATATTATACACACGCTCATGTCCAGTACCATAACCAATAGTTGTTTTAAACGAAAGGGGCAATTGTACTTTTTCAAGCGCTTTGAGAAGCATCATTTTTTTCACATCTGCAGCATCTTTCATATCTGCTGTTAAATCGCCTTCAACCGTCTTTTGTGTTTCTTGCTTATAGCGAAGTGGATATAAACGGTCTCCTCCGCGATTATCATACACATTTCGATTCACTTGTTTATATTCCCAATTAATCGATGTGTCTACTGATTCATAATGTAAAGCCCATTGACCTAAATAAATTTTTGCCCGGTACCCTACTGCAAGCGGCGCATTTGAAATTGTCGTTTCATTAAACATCCGAATTAAGTCTGGATTTTCAATTTTAATATTAGCTGTTTTCAATAGTTCTTGAGCAAACTTACTTGGCTGTAAACGTGGCAAATCTTGCGCATCATTTGGAAATGTATTGTCTTTTGAAATATTTAAAACAGATGAAGGCATTTTTGTTCCTACTGTTGTCTTTGCAAAACTCATGTTAGGAAATAATAAAATAAACGAGACCATAGTTGAAAGACATATGCTGTATACTCGTTTCACCTGTCTGGCTCCTTCCTATGTAAAGGTATATATACTACTTTGTTTATTGTTTTCTCTGAGCACAATTGTTATGCCTATTTTTCATAATAAATAAAAACCAATTCCCATAATGACATACGCCGCTAGTAAAGTGCCGCCTTCAAACCAGTTTGTATCTCCATCATTTGAAATCGCAATCGTTAAGAAAACGGCTGTAATCATAGATACAAGTTCTGGTATGGTAAATACTAAAGGCATCCTCTGCGCGAAGAACATAGATAGCAATACTAGTACAGGAGCAACAAACATGGCGATTTGTAATGTAGAACCTATTGCAATTTCGACTGCAATATTTACTTTATTTTTATAAGCCATAATAATTGCAGATGCATGTTCCGCTGCATTTCCAACAATTGCAACGATAATAACCCCTATAAATAATTCTGACCAACCAAATGATTTTGCAACAGTTTCAAAAGTATGCACGAGCGCCTCTGATACATAAGCTACCGCCAGTGTTGCTATCGCTAAAATAAGGAGTGCCTTCCCTTTCGACCACTCTGGCTCTTCTTCATGCGCTACTTCGTCACTTTTATGTTGATATACACCACGGTGCGTAACTAACTTAAATAGTAATGCAGCAATGTACATGATAATCATAATAATAGAAACACCTATACTTAATTGATACGTCTTGGCAACGTCCATCTTCATTGAAAAGATCTCTGGAATAACAAAGGCCACGACAACAGCAAATATTAATAAAGCTGAATTATGCCTTGCATCGTAAACGTTAAAGCTTTGCCTTTTATATTTAAGTCCACCTACAAAGAAGGATAGTCCTCCTACTAATAATAAATTTCCAAGTACAGAACCCGTTAAAGAAGCTAACACCACTTCAATTAACCCTGCTTGAAGTGCAAAAATTGAAATGATAAGTTCAACAGCATTACCGAAAGTAGCATTTAATAATCCGCCTATTCTAGGACCAGATACAATTGCTAAACTCTCTGTTGCTCTTCCCATAAAACCAGCTAACGCGATAATCGTAATACAATACACAGCGAACATAATTGTTTCTGGCCAATGAAGTGTTTTTCCAAGTACAGATAGTGGTACACCTATAAGTGCTACTATAAGAAATATTTTATTAAACATGCTTTTCACCCTTCCATCGTATGTATTTCTCCACAATATTATTATTATTCTTCTCCTAACTTGTCCGATTTCATCACAATTACGTTTAAAAAATCGGATTGAAGAAAACAGTATGAAAGATATTTAAATTATCTTGTTTAAACAGACAGAATTATAAATTGTGAAAAGGGGTTAAAATTATGCACTTAAAAGAAAAAATCGCAACTATTATTCAAGGTCAACGTACCGGTGTATTATCTACAGTACGAAATGAGAAACCTCATAGCGCCTTTATGATGTTTTTCCATGAAGATTTTGTACTGTACGTTGCAACAGATCGACAATCAAAAAAGATAACAGATATTGAAAACAATCCTAATGTCCATGTATTACTCGGACGAGAAGGAAAAAAATTAGATGAAGATTATATTGAAGTTGAAGGGTTAGCTTCAATCGAGGAAGACTCGACATTAAAAAACAAGTTTTGGAATAATAGCTTAAAACGTTGGTTACTCGGTCCTGAAGACCCTAATTACGTATTGATAAAAATCAATCCCGACACAATTTATTACATCGATGGTGCCGGTACGACGGAGCCTGAGTTTTTACGACTATAAAATAAAACAAGCCCCCCCTTAGGTGGGCTTGTTTTGTCGAAAAGTTCTTTTGAAAAAAACAATAAAATAGGTGGAACTTTCTAAAGATTCTGTTATATAATAGCAGTAACTTAAATAAACTGTATTAAAACAGATTGAGAGGAGAAATAAAATTGATGAAGAGAGAAGAACGCAAAAACATGATTGAGTTTATTGAAAAGAAAAAAGGGATTGAGCGTGATGAATTACTGTTTATGACAGACGATGAAGTAGAACATATTTATAATGTAACGTACTTTTTATATGAGGAAATTGCAGAGTAGTATAATAATCCCCACCTTATTAAAAATATAAGGTGGGGATTATTTCGTTATTTAGCCCACTATTTGCGGGCAGTCAAACTCCCACCTTAAAATTCAGGTGGAACAAGAAGTTAAGTTGAAGTCGTGCTTCCTATAAACCTCAATTGCTTCAACTTTATACATGAGAATCATTTTCATGTATAATACTGTAAGATTGGAGGAATTTTACTATGAGTTCGTGGCTCTTATTTGCACTATTATCAGCAATTGCTGCTGCCCTTGTATCGATTTTTGGAAAGTTTGGTTTAGACGGAATCGATGCAAACGTTGCAACAACAATTCGATCTATTATTATGGCATTATTTATGATAGGCGTTATTATCATACAAGGTAAATTTCAAAATATCGGCGACGTACTGCTAAATAAAAAAGCACTGCTATTTATCACATTAAGTGGGATTGCAGGTGCTTCGTCATGGCTATTTTATTTTCTTGCCCTCAAAACAGGAAAGGTTTCACAAGTAGCTCCTGTCGATAAATTAAGCGTCGTATTTTCTATCATTCTCGCTATGATTATACTCGGTGAAAAGTTAAACTTTATGACCGGCGTTGGTGTAGTCTTTATTACAGCTGGTGTATTATTTATTGCTTTCAGCTAAAAAAACCGCTATTAGCGGTTTTTCTTTTTCTTTATATAAAACCATACAACACATGTAACAACTGCTGAAATTAATAAAATCCATATTCCATAATGATGTAAACTATACTCAACGAAGCGCCACTTCTCGCCTAACTTCCAGCCAAGCCCAATAAAAACACTTATCCAAATGAGCGCACCACCGTAAGCGTACAAACAAAAACGCCAAAGTGTCAAATTTGATACCCCAGCAAAATATGCTGTTAAATGACGTACTCCCGGTATAAAATAACCAATCATTAAAAGAAATGGCCCATATTTTTCAAATAAAATATGTGTTTTTTCAATGTGATGTTCTTTAATTCTAATTTTCGGCCCATATTTCTTTAAAACAGGGAGCCCAAGTTTTAAACCTAATATGTAGCTTAACGTGATCCCTAACATCGCACCAGCCATCCCACTTAAAAAAGCAGCAGTTCCTGACATAACTCCTTTTGAAACATTATAACCAACAAAGGTCAATAAAAACTCGTCTGGTATCGGTAATCCGACAATCCCACCAGCCAAAGCTATAACAATTCCAAAATAGCCATAATGCGCGATTAACTCGCCAATATGTTGTTCCATTCGGAAGACACATCCTATGCACGATCGTTATTCCACATTGTACCCTTTCTATCTTTAAGGCAAACATGGTATACATATTCACTATACATTGTTTTTATAATGAACTCTACTTCTATTCTTTCCTTTAACAGAGATAAAGTGAAACTTTAATCAGTGGGAGTTTTGTAATTATTAACCTATGCCAATCTTGCTTCTACAGACATCCCGACTCCCACATAACTCACTTACATTCACTAATTTTGAGATTAGATTCTTACTGCCTGCAAATGTCCTGATAAAAAATAAAAATTCATATGCGTGTTTTTTTGTTACAATAAAGGAAAGTTACTTTTCGCAACGGTTTAATTCTCAAGAAAAATGATATATCTAGCAAAAACATAGTTTGGTCTATATAATCCAACTTCTACCTATTAAAAGAACATGAACCCTTTTACATACAACATCATTTTTCTAAATTATACAGGGGGGAACGAACATGACCATTGAAAATCAATTTATTCAAAAAGTTTACTATAAAACATTTTTAACAGAAGAAACTTCTACTCCTGCATCGGAAGTACTCGGTGAAGCATATATAAATGAATCTAAAAATGAATTCTCCAACATTTCTAATATTCGATTTGCTCAAGGTGAATTTTATTATCAAAATAAAGATTTTGAAGCAGCTATATTTAAATGGGAAAAAGTTAATAATACTCTTGCACTTTGGGCAACAAAAAATATTGCAGATGCTTATTTTGAACTAGGATTCCTACCAAAGGCAGAAGAAATTTATCAATCTATTCAAACAGAAGATACAACTCTTACGATGGAAGTTTCATTACAACTTCTTTCTCTTTATATCGAACAAGATCGTTTAGGACTTGCTTTTAAGACGATTAGTGAAGCTGTTGCATTCCAACCGGATTACCCAAATATTACTGCAATTGCACGTTCTTTCTATGAAAAACAAGAAGATTGGAACAACGCTATCGAACTAGCTGTTCAAGAAGGTATTCGAACACAATCTTTACACTGGTTTGATACATTAATAAATTACATAAACAAAGGATTTACTAAAAATATTAAGCCTGAATATTTCTATGAGTCTTTAAAAGCTCTATATGCTGTTGATCAAGCTCAATTTAAAGAACTTGTTATTGCTCTTTGGAATAGCTACCAACATGAATCCTTATACCTTCCTTGGATTCAAAGTATTAATCATTTATTCTTGCATATTGAAACAGACAATAATGACGATTGGAATGAAATTTCTACTCGCTATCAAGAAACATACTTTGCATTAATTACCGGAAATCATTTTATGCATGAATTAAACGGACTTGTACCAAATCTATTAACAAATTGGTTCAGTTTAACGAAAGCAAAAGATTCTCTAGTTGTCTCTGCAGCAGTATTAGCATGGAATGAAGTCTCACCTACAACCTTAGAATCATTACTCGTAAAAAGTGCTGGATCCTTACTTTCTAATACATCAGCTGAAGCAGATGTAAATATGGAAATAGTTTCTCATTTATTCGAAACAATCGCTGTATGGGCTGAGAAAAATGATGTAGATTTAAGTCATCAATTTACGCTACTCGTCCATGAACTATGTGATTTAAATGTCACACCACTACTAATAGCTGGAACTAGTGACCATGATAAAACATCATTTGTTAATTCAATATTAGGAGAGAACATCTTAACTGAAACTTTAACAACTCCTATTCTATTTAAAGACGCTAGTCAAACTGAAATAACAGAATTTAACGAGTTAGATATTAGAAATATCTCTAACCTTGATGAATTCCATCAAATAGCGGCTACATCTGCTCAGTCAGAACTTGAGAAAAAATGTATAGAAATTAAGCTACCAAGTAGATTTTTAAGAAAAAATAAGTTTACATTTCTTATTACACCATCCATTCAAGGACAATTGGATAAAAACAATGCATACTTTGAATACTTACAAGCAGCAGATAGCCTTGTTTACGTATTAAATTCTTCTTCACCATTGCATAGTGAAGAAATTGATACGTTAATTTATTTACGTGAACAAGTACCAAACTTACAAATTCACTTCGTATTACACACAAATAATACGACTACTAATGAAAAACTAATTAGTAAACTTAAAGTACATTTTCCAGATGCACAATTCTTCCCATACTCTCCTTCGCAAGAGAGTAGTCAGCAACTTGGAGATGTAACAGAATCTATTCTCTCTAATCTTGCAAAACGCGATATAGAAAAAGAACGTATAGAAAAGCTAATATGGTTTACGCAAAAGACAATTGCTTATCTCATAAATGAACGTGTGGAATTAGAAAATACATTAGTAAAATCCGTACGCTGGAATAAACACATCTCAGTGAAACTTACTGGATTTATTAATAACCTTACTGCTCTTGAAAAAGATAAAATTCGCTCTATTACCGAATCCTATCTTTTAACGAAAGAAGAAATTACACGAGATATACATTCTCAAATTCCTGAATTATTACAGAGCTGCTCTGATCTTGTTCAAGAAGATAGTGATTTCAAACTAGTTCATGAAGAATTAAATGCTGCAATGAATGAACGAGTTCAAAAGCATGTGCAACAGGTACTTCTTCCTAAATTTACTGGGTCTATTCAAGAATGGATTGAAACGGCACATAATGAATTTATTCAAGCTCAAGCTTATTTAGATGAAATGAGTGAAACGTTTAATAAATTATATAAAGAAGAACGTATGAAACTTCCTTGCGATTTCAAATTATTAGATGATTGGAATCGAGATGTTGCACGAATGACAAATCGAATTACAGTAACGAACATCAATATTTTATTACGCTTTACACCGACACAGTTTTTCTTAAAAAGTGCCGGAAAATTATTTGGTAATATGCAAAAAAACCAATCTATGCTCGCCAACAAATATAAACAATATATTGAAACAGAAGACTATACAGAAATTGCTCACACAATTTCAAAACAATTCTTCCTTCAATTTGAAGTATTTGAAGGTGCATTAGAACGTGATATCATGATGTTCTTCAAAGATCCACTTAACATATTGAAACAAAATGTAGATGCAGCTCAACTTGAGATACAGGAAGACGAGCAAACATTAGCAACGCTAAGAAGCAATCCAGAAACATATCATGATCCTTTGGCGTTATTTAAACTACAATTGCTACAACATAAATTCGTTTTAAGTACTACAAAGAAACATGAAGATATGTTTGTATCTAACGAATCTCCTACTGTTTAACAAAAAAACCAAGCAAACTAAAATTTGCTTGGTTTTTTACTTTATTATTTTCATATGTTCAAACGGATAATAAATGCCTGCTAACTTTCCTAACACATCTTCTCTATCAATAAAACCTAAACCATTTCTACTATCTTTACTTATTAAGCGATTATCTCCCATAACAAAAATCTTATTTTTAGGAACTGTAATCGGTCCAAAGTCCTCTGTTAAATTCATAAGTTTTTTTTCTGCTTGTTTTTTATTACTATCCAAATACTCTTCATCTTTCACTTCAGAATTTACATATAATTGATCATTTCTCATCTCAATTATATCTCCAGATAATCCAATCACTCTTTTGACATAAAAATTATCTGTTTTCACAACAATAATATCTTCTCTCCCATAGCTTTCAAATTGTTTTGCTAACTTATTAACAATTACCTTATCTCCATCTTGCAACGTTGGCCTCATAGATGCTCCTTTTACAGTCGTAGGGAAAAACACAAAAATTTTCGCCAAAAACACCAATAAACATGCAATTGCAATAGTTCCAAAGAATTCACGCCAACGTTTTTTCTTTTGCATCATTTCACCATCTCATCATCTTTTTATTTTTATTATAAATAATACAACCGATATTTTTCTACAAAATTCTGAATTATAAAATTATAATATTAGAAATTTCAAATGGTAATACTGATCAAATTAAACAAGCAAAAAAGATACTCTCAAAATAGTCTATTCACTATTTTGAGAGTATCTTTTTATAATCCCACATATACAATACACATTTGAGCAGCTACATATGTAAACCAAATCCAAAGTGGCTCATACTTCAATTTACGCCCTCCGATATCTGTCACGCCAATAATAAAATCAGAAATCACAAACAGTAAACCACCAAACGCTGGTATCCACCATATTCCTGTATTTTCATAATATAAGGCGAATGCAAAGCAAGCCATTCCTCCAACCCACAATCCGTAAATTAGAGCTCCTATCGTAAACAATTTATCCTGTTTATCATTTCGGATAAAGAAGAACCATCCTACAATTAGAAAGAGCCCATATACGAGTAAGCCAATCCAAAAACCATTCCACGAAATTCCTGTTTGCAAAAATGCTTTTACATAAAAACAATGAGCAAGAGCGAAAGTAACCATCCCACCAATTAATCGATGACCAATTGGAATCAGCCCAGCCATAAACAAATCTCCCACAGTCGATAAAGTCATACCAAGTGCAACCCACGTACTATACTCTACAGATGGATCTTGTAACCATATCCAAATTGCACTACCTGTTAAAGAAAAACTAAGAATAAGACGGATTGCTAAAGGTAACGGCATATTATCTTTCGTTCTTTTTGTCTGCCGCATTGCATAAATTGCACCAATTAAAAAAAGAAGTATTTGCCCAATTAACACCACGTAAAGTAGATTCATAATATGTTCTCCTCAATAAATGCTTTTTGTATCTTTTTTCGTTACACTTAGTCTATTATCCTTTTTCTATAAAAAAAGAAGAACAGTACTGTTCTTCCATTGTAATCGCTTTTCTGCTTTCTATGCTACTTGTTTTTCTTGCTCTATTTTTTGCTTAGCTGGCGTCCGATTTACCACAATAATTCCCGCGGCTACACATGCTAAACCGAGTAAAACAAATGAATGAATTGCTTCACCTAAAATCATGCTCGATAATAACACACCAAATACGGGTATAAAGAACATATACATAGATACTTTTCCAACCTTGTTGTACTTCATAATTGTATTCCAAATACAAAAACCAGCTGCAGATAAGAAAGATAAATAAATCAGCATAAGTAGTGCATGTAGACTAAATGTAAATGGCATTACTCCAACTTGTAAAGCCCCTATACATAATAATCCTATAGAACCAAACATCATTTGGTATGCTGTCATATAGCCAACATCTAACGTTTTACTACCTTCTTTCGCTAATATGTTTCCATATGAATACAGCATTGCTGCACTAAGAAGTAATAAGCTTCCGATTCCAAAATGAAATGATAAGCTACCATCACTCGGCACATTTACTAAAACGACGCCACAAAAGCCAATCGATACGCCAATTATTTTTCTCATATTGAGGGCATCATCTTTATATAAAAAATGGGCGAGTAAAATTTGAAAGAATGATGATGTCCCTGAAATGATAGCTCCTTCAATTCCCGAACTATAACTCATTCCAATATAAAAACAGATATATTGAAGAAACGTTTGGAATAAACCAATTTGTATTAACTGTTTCCCCGTTCCTTTTTTGAAGCTCATATCTTTTCCTAACACTTTAAAGAATAATAAGAGCATGACTCCAGATAAAAAGAAACGATAACCGGCAAATAATATTTGCTCTCCAACTTCTTGTGGTTGAATTCCAAGTTCAACATAACTTAATTTAATAAAAGGAAATGCGCTTCCCCATAAAAAAGTTGCTACTATTGCAGCAATAAATACGCCAATCGGATGGGTAAAAAATTTCTCTGTCTTCACTTGTTGTCTTCCTTTCCGACCTTTTTATGAACAATATTCATATATACCAAAGGAATTGCGAAAACACAAGTTTTCCGTTTATACTTGAAACAAAACCGTACCATCTCATAAAAACATATGATATACTATAGAATAATTACAACATAAGAACGATTAAAAACAGATTCAACAGAAATGCTGCTATCCATTATGGATGGCAGCTTTCGTCGTTTTATAGGGGTTTCGATTTTGATTATTTTTCTCAATAAGAATTCGGAAGGAGCGAGTAGTAATGAACTCAGAAGTAAAAACGTTACACGCAAAAGAAACAATTTCTCATCCCTCTTTATGGGACACATTAAAAAAACATTATGAACTTGTATTTGCAGTAGCATCTGGTATTTTTATTTTAGCTGGCTGGCTATTCACAAAGAACGATGCAATAAATGTAGGTATTACTTGCTATATCCTTGCTTATATAGTTGGTGGATATGCAAAAGCTAAAGAAGGCATTGAAGATACGATTGAAGAAAAAGAGCTAAATGTTGAAATGCTAATGCTCTTTGCAGCTATCGGTGCTGCAATTATTGGCTACTGGGCAGAAGGGGCTATTTTAATCTTCATCTTTGCACTCAGCGGTGCTATGGAATCTTATACGTTAAGTAAGAGCCAAAAAGAAATTTCCGCTCTTCTTGACTTACAACCCGAAGAAGCATTACGTATTTCCACCGGAACTGAGGAACGTGTTCCTGTTGGAGAGTTACAAATTAACGACATTATTTTAATTAAACCCGGTGAACGTGTTCCTGCTGACGGTACGATTCATAACGGTGAAACAAATATCAATGAGGCAGCAATCACAGGAGAACCTATTCCAAATGAGAAAAGACATGGCGATGAAGTATTTGCCGGTACTGTAAATTTACGTGGTGCTATCGAAGTTAAAATTACGAAGCCGAGCGATCAAACATTATTCCAAAAGATTATCCGTCTCGTCCAAAGTGCACAAAGTGAAAAATCACCATCACAACTATTCATCGAAAAGTTTGAAGGAACATACGTAAAAGGTGTACTACTCGTTGTTGCGCTTATGATGTTCGTTCCTCATTTCTTACTTGACTGGAGCTGGAATGAAACGTTTTATCGCGCTATGATCTTACTTGTAGTCGCATCTCCTTGTGCGCTCGTAGCTGCCATTACACCAGCTACGTTATCAGCCATTTCTAACGGAGCGAGAAACGGTATTCTCTTTAAAGGCGGTATACATTTAGAACGCCTTGCTTCTGTGAAAGCAATCGCGTTTGATAAAACAGGAACATTAACAGAAGGTAAACCTACCGTAACAGATGTATATGTTCGAGAAAATATAACAGAAAAAGAAGTACTTTCTATTACAGCATCAATTGAAAGTCACTCTACACATCCTTTAGCTGAATCCATTGTTAAATATGCACAACATGCGTACGACATTACTTTAAAAAAACCAGAAAAGGTTGAAGATGTAACTGGTTTTGGTCTAAAAGGAATATTGGAAAACAACGCTTATAAAATAGGTAAAGCTGATTTTATCGGTGAAGAAACAAAGACATTTCATAATGGTATTTCTGCCTCACTTGAAAAAGAAGGTAAAACTGTCGTTTATATTAGTGATGAGGGAGGCATTCTTGGACTTATCGCTTTAAAAGATACGCTTCGCCAAGAAACAATAGCTGCTATTCGTGATTTACAAAGCATTGGTGTCGAAGCAATTATGATTACTGGAGATAATGAAGAAACGGCAAAAGCAATTGCCTCTGAAAGTAATATAAAGGAATATTACGCATCATGCTTACCAGAAACAAAAGTTGAAACGATTAAAAAGTTAAAAGAAAAATACGGTACAGTAGCAATGGTCGGAGACGGTATAAATGATGCACCTGCACTAGCTACTGCTAGCATTGGTGTCGCAATGGGAGAAGGAACAGATGTAGCTTTAGAAACTGCAGATGTTGTACTGATGAAGAACGAACTATCTCGCCTTTCCCAAGCAATTCGTTTATCAAAACGACTGAACCGTATTGTGAAGCAAAACGTAATCTTTTCGCTAGCCGTTATTGCCATGCTAATTTGTTCAAACTTCTTGCAATTTTTAGCTCTTCCATTCGGTGTTATTGGCCATGAAGGAAGTACGATTCTTGTCATTTTGAATGGCTTACGATTACTAAAAGGAAGCAAATAAAACGGGTCCCTCATAGAGGACCCGTTTTTTTTAGTGATAGCTATTATGACCGTTCGCACTGCTACTCGTTTTATGCTTTGGATGCGAACTGCTCTTTTGTTTATTATTACTTTTATTATTATGGTTCTTTTTATTATTACTCATGAAATATCCCCCCTGTTCCTTTTTATTATGGAACAAGAACTCATTATTCATTACGGGAATTATTGTCACCGGTTCTATAATGGTGGAGTAAACCATTAATTTCACCGCCAAGTAAAATTACCCATCCAGTTAAATAAAACCATAACATTAAAATAATGATACCACCGAGACCACCATATGTATTGGCGTAATTCGCAAACTTATCTACATAATAAGCAAATGAGTAAGACACCACAATCCATCCTACAGTAGCAAATAACGCCCCTGAAATAACTTCTCTTCTTTTTAACTTTCGATCTGGTGCAAATGTATATAAGAAACTAAACAAAGCAAATAGTACGAAGAAACTCGCTACTAATCGTGTAATGCTCCATACGAAAGAAAAACTATCTGATAAACCGAGTGCTTTAAACACTGCTGCTCCAATAACTTGTCCGAATACCGGAACAATTAACGCAAAGACAATCATAAAAATAATAGCTAATGTAAACACAATTGATAACGCTCTTGTTGTAATAAAAGAACGTGTTTCCTTTACGTCATAAGCGCGGTTAAAAGCATTCATAACCGCATTAACACCATTTGAGGCAAACCATAACATGGATAATAAACCAAATGATAATAAACCACCATTTTGCTGGTTTACAACTTTATCTACATTTACCTCAATTAAGTTCATTGCATCATCTGGTACATAAACCTCTAATAAACTAAGCACATCCTCTGTTTGAATGGGAATAAATCCAAGAAGCGTAATTAAGAAAACGAGCCCAGGAAAAATTGCAAGCAAGAAGAAATAAGCGAGCTGTGCTGCCAAGCCCGCTACATCATCGCGCATCGTCCGGTCATATAAATCTTTACCAAACGAATAAGTACGATTTCTTCTCACCTTTTCTAAAATTTTTCTCATATATGTTTAAACGCTTTTCTTCTCTTCTTTATCTTGCTTTAACTCAATGTACGCTTCAGTTTTTTTTTCCACTGCATTTGAGTCTTTTATAAATAATTCACGCGCTTCTTTCATACCACCATCTTCAGCAACTACTGGCTCTTCTTCTGCTTTCAGCTCATCTACCTTTGGAGATACAGCTTGAATTTCAATCGTTTCTGGCTTTTCTTCTGGCTCAACTTTTTTCTTACTAAAAATTTCTTTCGTTTCTTTTAACGTCTCTACAACAGATGGCGTTAATTTTTTAATTTCTGCTACTTTCGCTTTTACAACATTGAAATCAGCAAGTTCGCGTCCTTTATCTGTAACAGTTTGCACTTTTTCTTTGATCTTTGCATTTTCACCAATTTCAATCATCTTTGTTTTTGCTTTTTCTGCTGTATTTTTTACTTTTTCACGGTTTTCTTTCTTTAACATGGATACCGCTACACCTGCAGCTACACCAATCGCAATGTTTCGAGCAATATTATTTTTCTTTGCCATATTCCTTCACCCTTTCATTTCTTATGTTAGAAAGTATTTCTTTCTAAGCTTCCTCATATTCCTTGTTCATTTCGAATGAAAGCTAATAGCTTTGCACACCCTTCTGTTACAAGGTCATATACTTCTTGGAAATTCCCTGTATAGTAAGGGTCAGGAACGTCTGTCCAGCCACCGTCTGGAACAAAATCGGACAGCCTACCAATATAGCCTCCAGTTTTACCTAAACTTTTTAAATCTGCTATATTCTTGTTGTCCATGGCAATAATATAATCAAACTTTGTTAAGTCTTCTTTTTCTACTTGCCTTGCTTTAATTCCTTCAAAAGTGACTGCATTTTCTTTTAAAATTTTTTGTGTTCCTTTATGTGGCGGATGGCCAACATGCCAATCTCCAGTTCCTGCAGAATCAATGACAATTTTCTCTTCAAGTCCCTCTTTTACGACAAGATTTCGAAAAATCGCTTCTGCCATCGGAGAACGGCAAATGTTCCCAAGACAAACAAACAATACTTGAACCCTGTTTTTGTTTCTTCCCTTCTTGGTGCATTTCTTCATATATACTTATAGTATAAACAACCAATTATGAAATATAAAGGAAATCCCTACTAATTTAATAGGATTGAAAAGATCCATTAACGAAAATGATAAAAAATGTTAAGATAGCCTTATGTTATTTTAAAGGGGGACACTTCGGTGGATTTATCCGTAAAGTCAGAAGAAAACGTTGAATACATGGTCGAAGCTATTAAAGAAAAATTACGTATGGTTAATGCTGGAGCGATGAGAGCTGCTAGTTTTAACGAAGAAATGTACGAAGATTTACGTGATATTTATGATCATGTTATGAAACGTGAAACATTCAGCATTAGTGAAATGCAAGCTATTACAGAAGAATTAGGTACATTAATTAAAAAGTAAAAAAGCCTCTCTTATATGAGGCTCTTTTTTATTTCCAACAAATTCATGACAACTCTTCTCTTTCCCTCAACCAACTGTAAAATATTGTACAATAGAAGTAGAACCTCACCTTAGATTTTTTCTCCATACATACTACTCACAAATAATAGCAACACTACCATTGCTAACTGTTTTTACTGGAGGTGCTTACTTATGAGCAATTGGTACAGTAAGACGAAAGATCAAACATTGATTGACCTAGAAACAAACGAACAACACGGTTTAACAGATGAGATTATAAGTGAACGTTTAAAGCAATACGGTTCTAATGAATTAGCTACAAAACAAAAACGCACTTTATGGCAGCGTATTTTCGCCCAAATTAATGACGTCCTCGTATATGTCCTTATTATTGCTGCCCTTATTTCTGCCTTTGTAGGTGAATGGGCGGATGCCAGTATTATCGCGCTTGTTGTAGTTTT
Organism: Bacillus sp. AR8-1; assembly: GCF_008042345.1. NCBI lineage: Bacteria > Bacillati > Bacillota > Bacilli > Caryophanales > Bacillaceae > Bacillus > Bacillus sp. AR8-1. Next base: position 9,436 of record NZ_QNUB01000059.1, on the reverse strand, counting down.
AAATGCTGTTATCGGTGTTGTCCAAGAATCGAAAGCAGAACAAGCTTTAGAGGCATTGAAAAAGATGGCAACACCTAAAGCTATCGTCAAGAGAAATGGTGAACTAAAAGAAATTCCATCTGAGCACGTCGTTCCAGGGGATATCGTTATGCTCGACGCCGGACGATATATCCCATGCGATTTACGCCTTATTGAAACCGCAAATTTAAAAGTTGAAGAATCTGCTCTAACTGGTGAATCTGTCCCTGTTGATAAAGATGCAATCTACCACCCTTCCATGCAAAGTGATGAGCAAGTACCACTCGGCGATCAAAAAAACATGGCATTTATGTCCACTCTTGTAACATACGGAAGAGGCGTCGGTGTTGCTGTTGAAACTGGAATGAACTCACAAATTGGTAAGATTGCTACCCTTTTACATGAAGCAGACGATGATATGACACCACTTCAAAAAAGCTTAGCACAAGTCGGAAAATATTTAGGCTTTGTCGCTGTAGCTATTTGTATCGTTATGTTCCTCATCGGTTTTTTACAAGGCCGGGATACGTTAGAAATGTTTATGACTGCTATTAGTTTAGCCGTTGCAGCTATTCCAGAAGGCTTGCCAGCTATTGTTTCCATCGTTCTTGCAATTGGTGTGCAACGTATGATTAAACAAAACGTTATCATTCGGAAACTACCAGCTGTTGAAGCCCTCGGTTCTGTCACAATTATTTGTTCAGATAAAACAGGTACGTTAACGCAAAATAAAATGACCGTTACTCACTTTTATAGTGATAACACATACGATCGCTTAGAAAGTTTAAATGTAAATAATGATGCGCAACGTCTATTGTTAGAAAATATGGTGCTATGTAATGATGCTTCTTACACTAACGAATCACAAACGGGAGACCCGACTGAAATTGCACTTCTCGTTGCTGGAACCACTTTTAACATGCAAAAAGATCATTTAGAAAAAATACATGAACGTGTTAACGAAGTACCTTTCGATTCAGATCGTAAAATGATGTCAACCGTACATACATACGATGAAAGCTACTATAGCATGACGAAAGGCGCTATTGATAAGCTCTTACCTCGATGTACCCATATTTTTAAAAACGGCAAAATCGAGATTTTAACTGATTCTGATAAAAATCAAATATTAGAAGCTGCCGGAGCAATGTCTCAAGAAGCTTTAAGAGTACTTTCATTCGCATTTAAACAATACAATTCAAACGATGTGGATATAAATCATCTTGAAGAAAATCTTATCTTTATTGGTCTTGTCGGTATGATTGATCCACCACGAACTGAAGTGAAAGATTCAATTACAGAATGTAAAAAAGCCGGTATTCGCACAGTTATGATTACTGGTGACCATAAAGATACCGCCTTTGCAATTGCCAAAGAACTTGGCATTGCTGAAGAAATATCGGAAATTATGATTGGAACTGAATTAGATAACATTTCTGATACAGAACTAGCTAGCAAAATTAATCATTTAAATGTATTCGCTAGAGTCTCTCCAGAGCATAAAGTGAAAATTGTAAAGGCATTACGCGCGAAAGGAAATATCGTTTCTATGACTGGTGATGGCGTCAATGATGCACCATCTTTAAAGCAAGCCGATGTCGGCGTAGCGATGGGCATTACAGGAACAGACGTTGCAAAAGGGGCAGCGGATGTTGTGTTAACAGATGATAATTTTTCATCTATCGTGAAAGCTGTTGAAGAAGGTAGAAATATTTATCGCAACATAAAAAAATCAATTCTCTTCCTACTCTCTTGTAACTTCGGAGAAATTATCGCTTTATTTTTAGCAATTTTACTCGGCTGGGCAACACCACTACGACCTATTCATATTTTATGGGTGAATTTAATTACAGATACACTGCCTGCATTATCACTTGGGGTTGATCCTGAAGATCCAGATGTGATGAAGGAAAAACCACGACATGCAAAAGAAAGCTTATTTAGTGGCAGCGTTCCTTTCCTAATTTTCAATGGAGTTATCATTGGACTTTTAACGCTAATAGCTTTTATCGCCGGAGCAAAATTCTATACTGGAGATACAAATTTATTCCCTCTTTTCCCAGAGCGAATTGATGACGATGCTCTATTACACGCTCAAACGATGGCATTTGTCGTTCTTAGTTTTTCTCAGCTCGTTCATTCATTTAACTTGCGTTCAAGAACGAAATCAATTTTTTCAATTGGGATCTTTACAAATAAATATTTAGTTTTCTCCCTTCTTATCGGTGTTCTTATGCAAGTTTGTATCATCTCCATCCCGCCCCTTGCAAATATATTCGGTGTACATGCATTAACGATGCGAGATTGGGGATTTGTTCTCTTATTGAGTATCATTCCACTTATTGTGAATGAGATTATTAAATTAGTGAAGAGAAACTAAAAAGGCAATGAGGAATATTCCTCATTGCCTTTTCATTTATCCTTGTAATTCTTTTTTGATATTCTCCGTTAATGTAGCCATACGCTTGCGACTTTCTTCACGCTCACGTTTATTTTGTTCTTCAATTTGTTGTGTTTCTTGCATACCTCTTGAAATAATGTTCCAAGTTTCCTCAAGCGTTTCCATCTTAATACTAGAAGAACCTGATAATCTCGCTACTTCTACACTTTGCGTTGCGATATTTTGTGCATTTTTCTTAAGTAATTCATTTGTACGGCGATCAAGTTCAGCCATAGAATCTGCAACAAGCTTTTGACGTTTCGCATTTACTGCTTGAATGATACCATTTTTAAAGATAGGAATCGTTGTAATAAATGCTGTATTGATTTTACCAATTAATTTATTATTACCACGTTGAATCATGCGAATTTGCGGCGCTGTAAGTAGCGCAACCATACGCGCTTTTTCTAAATCATCAATACGTTGCTCTAAAATTTCAACCGAGTTTTTAAGCGACTCTAATTCAATACCTGCTAATTGATCATTATTACGCACGCGCTCTTCATACATCGGAACTAATTCTGTATTTAAACGCTCTAATAACATTTCTCCTGCTACTACATACTTCTCTAAGTCTAAATAATATTTTAAGTTTTGCTCATACAAGCCATCTAACGTTCCAATTGATTTTTTCATCTCATCTTGGTACTTCGTAATTTCCACATAAACTTTATCAATTTCGCGGCCCATCGTTTGATATTTACTAAAGATTTGTTCTATCATTTTATCCGCTTTTTTGAACATGCGCGAGAAGAAACCACTTTTTTCTTCTGCAAAGTCTTTACTATCAAATCTGTCCATAATTTTACCAAGTTGCTTTAACAATTCACCAGAATCTTCTATCTTTGATAATGACATTGTATGTAAAATTTGATCAGCAAAACGTGAAATTTCCATAGAAGGTTCTTTTCCAAGTTCAATTAATTCCAGTTGATCTTTAATATCTACTGCGTTATAAATACGTTGCACATCTGCATCTTGTCTAAGTTGCAAGCGAACATCTTGTGCGGTTTGCTCATTCAATTCAGTTTTCGAATCTAGTACGACTGGGTTATTCATATGGTATTCTCCCTTTCCTTATAAAAATGGACGAAATAGTCCTTTTATTGTTTGTGATAAATTTTTATAGGCTGATGAACCATGAAACTCAAGATCGAAATTAACTTCTTCAAGCCAATGGGAATCAAATGCTCCCGCTTCAACATATGGTTCAATATCGTTTCTGCCCGTGGGATTGAAATGGAATACATCTACTCCAATTTGATTCAAAAATAGTAATAAAACAGCGTCAGAACGAGTTAATTCTCCGCTCTTCTCATTATTAAATATAACAATTTTCGGTACATCTTGTGAATAATCAAATTTCTCAAGCTGTTCTAAAATATTGGGTGGTATTTGAGAAAGTTGTGCGAAAACATATAGCGCTACATCTTGTTTCGTCTCTTTCGCAATTGGTTTGCACATTTCACTTTCGCACGTATGGATAATCGCCTCTGCAATCCCATGTTGTAAACCTTCCGGTAAACGCTTATGCGGCCACCAATGGCTATTCATAATTAGATCAGGATGTAATTTTCCAGCTCGGTCCAATGCATCTCGATAATGATATTGGAAGTTTGCTTTTTGCTCTTTCGTAAACGGGAATGTATTAATTAATAAACTGTTATCAAATGATGTAACAGCCTTTAATCGTTGAAAATATTCTTTATCATTCTTTGAAACGCCTGATATTTTCGCAAATAAAGAAGGAATATAAATATGTTTATTTTCAACAAAGAATGTTGGACGTACAAATGCCTTTTCTTTCGTAATTAAAAAGAGTTCATCATATGTCGTTTTTAACGTACGTGCTACAGGTGTATACGAACGGAATTGCCACGGTTTATATAATAGTGAATTATCGTGGTGAAGTACTTGTTCAATTTCTTTCGAAGCTTGATACGCTACTGTTGCAACACGCTCGCGGCGGCGATCAGGGAATGGTTCAAGAGAAATGCGACCCGGATGGGACACAATAAAAGTTCTTCCCTCCTCATCAATATTTTCAAATCCATCTTTTCCTTCGGGGTGATAATAAAGCACATCACAACCGAGCATAATAAGAAAATATAAGAAATATATACGGCTTTCCTGTGCATCACCATACCAAACGATACGTGGCATCTGTTTCTTATAATTAATCGTAGAGAACCACTTCGCTACGTAATTTTCGCTTAGTTTAATTATGTCGATTAAGAAACGACGGAAGCCTTCTGTCTTTAACGACTGATTATGTTGTTTCTCATATAATTTCAATACTGCAATAAACGTCGTATGTATGTAATGCTGTAAATCAGGGTTGTCTACTTTCGGTAAAAGTTGTTTCCCAGATAAGTGTGCAACTAACCTATTTACTGTCAGACCATTTGGTGCTTCTTGATGTAATCCGAACACTTCTTGAATATGACGAAGCTTTTCTGAATCAATCACTTTGTTTAAATTTTGTTCGTGTAAAACTTCGATTCCTTTCGCTTCACTATAATCAAACAGTTCATTAAAATATTCATCTACATCATTAGGAACGCCAAGGATTCGACATGCTATATAACTAAATTTCATCTCATTCTCTGTCAGCTCATATTGTGGGCGTTTTTCTAAAAGCGCTTCAAATTGCTTTAAATCTGATTCATCTTTTAATGCATATGGTTGAAGTGTAAAACGTGAAAACACAACAGTTCACCTCCAAAAACATTTACGTTTTTTCTAAGTCCTTCTTCTATTATAAACTATTTTTGGTTATAAAAAATGGGCGCTCGCAAAACGAGCAAACCCATTCCAATTATTTATTGTCTTCTTTAGTAGCTGCTACTTCTTCTTTAGCTTGTCCAGAATTCTTCATGTAGTGAAGTATAAATGTTGCTCCAAATGCTACAACTAAAATAATGAAGAACACTGTATGGCTTATTTCAATATGAATAACAGACAATAACATTTTTGCTGCAATAATTAAAATTAAAATATATGCTGTCGTTTCAAGTTCTGGAATACGCTCTAACAATTTTAAGAATACACCAGCGATACCACGCATCATTAAAATACCTAGCATTCCGCCTAATAGTAAAATCCAAACTTCATTAGATACACCAAATGCAGCAAGTACGCTATCTACAGAGAATGCGATATCCATTAATTCAACCATCGCAACTGTTCCCCAGAAGACACCGAACATTCTGAAGAGAATACTATTTTGGTTCATACCATGAGATTCCTCTTCTTCTGCATTACCTTTTCTTTTATCAATGAAGTATTTAACTGAAAGCCACGCTAAGTAAAGTGCACCTAACACTTTTACCCATGCTAATTTAATTAAGAACATCCCGATTCCAATCGCAATAAAGCGGAACACATAAGCTCCAATAAGTCCATAGAATAATGCTTTTTTACGTTTTTCTTCCGGAAGGTGTTTTACCATTACCGCTAACACAAGTGCGTTATCAGCAGATAACAACCCTTCAAGTACAACAAGTGTACCTATTAATCCCCAAGATACTGGATCTTGCAACACTTTAATCCACATGTCCAAGTCGAAAAACTGAGCATACGTATCAAGGATTCCTTGCAAAATACTCATCTTACCTTTATCCCCTATTCTTTGCTAGATTTATAGAAAGGTCAAAAAAAGGAAACGAATATCGTTTCCTTTCTATGCATCCAAGCCATACGCTCTTACAAGCGCACCTAAACCACCTTGGAATCCACTTCCTACTGCATTAAACTTCCACTGTCCATTATGACGGTATAATTCACAAAAGACAACTGCTGTTTCGATGGAGAAATCTTCCCCTAAATCAAAACGAAGAACTTCTTCATTCGTCTCTTCATTTGCTAAACGAACAAACGCATTTCCTACTTGTCCAAAGTTTTGATTACGGCCTTCCGCATCATAAATTGTAACTGTAATAGCAATTTTATGAACATCTGCTGGAACCTTCTTCAAATCTACAACAAGTTGCTCATCGTCGCCTTCGCCTTCGCCTGTACGGTTATCTCCTGTATGTAAAACAGATCCACAAGGAGACTGTAAATTATTATAGAAAATAAAATCAGTTTCCTTCGTACATTTTCCGTTTGCATCTAATAAAAAGGCAGATGCATCTAAATCGAAATCTGATCCACCGTCATAAGATTTAATATCCCATCCAAGACCAATTACTGCTTTTGTTAAACCAGGGCTTGTCTTACCTAAATCGATTTTCTGTCCTTTTTGTAATTGAATAACCATCTATATTCACCTCTATATTTTTATCTTTAAAAATATATCCATCGGTATACACGCATTTCACCGATGGATATATAAATCAAATCTATTACTCTACATCTAAACCAAAATTATTACATAGAGACGCTAATCCACCTTGGAATCCACTTCCGATTGCATTGAATTTCCAGTCACCTGCATGACGATATAATTCACCTACTACTACGGCTGTTTCAATAGAGAAATCTTCTCCTAAATCGTAACGAATTAATTCTGCATTCTTTTCTTCATCTAAAATACGTACGAAAGAGTTAGAAACTTGTCCAAAGTTTTGGCTGCGTCCTTCTCCATCGTAAATCGTGATTGTGAAGCAAATACGTTCGATATGTGCAGGTACATTTTTCAAATCTACTTTAATCGATTCGTCATCGCCTTCACCTTCGCCAGTTCGGTTATCTCCTAAATGCTCTACAGCACCATTCGCACCTTTTGGGTTATTATAGAAGACGAAATCCTCTGCACCTGAAACTTTACCGTTAGCACCTACTAAGAAAATACTAACATCTAAATCGAAATCGTTTTGTCCATCATAACGATTCGTATCCCAACCAAGTCCTACAAGAACTTTTGAAAGACCTGGATTCGTTTTTGTTAAGTCTACCTTTTGTCCTTTTTTCAATGAAATTGATGCCATATACAATTCCTCCTCGGTTATTTTATTGATAACGTGATACAATCTCACTTAAGTTTTTATCTTGTGTTCCTTCTCCAACTGCTGAAAACTTCCATTCACTTCCGTGACGATACATTTCACCTGCAATTAGAGTCGTTTTGCCAGCATAATTATCCGATAAATTATAGCGTGCTAATTCTTCACCAGTTTGCGGGTTTTGAATACGAATATATGCATTACGAATCATCCCGAAATCTTGACGACGATTTACACAGTCATAAATATTTACAACGAATACTAAACGATTAATACGGCTCGGAACTTTATGTAATTCTACGAAAATTGTTTCGTCATCACCAGCGCCTTCGCCTGTTAAATTATCTCCTGAATGAATAATACTACCACAAGTAGAAAGTTTATTTCCGAAGTAAACTAAATCATTTTTGTTTAAAAAACGATCTCCTTCTAACATAACAACAGATGCATCACAATCTACATTTGGTTTACTTCCAAATAATGAAGACAGAAATCCACCTGATTGCCCAATTGGATCCCAGCCTAAGCCAACCTGTAGTTTTGCTACTTTTGGTTGTCCTTTCGTTAAATCGATCTTTTGACCTTTTTCTAAAATAATAGGCATGAAGTTTCTCCCTTTCTACAAAGCATTTTCCAAATCGGAAAATATTGTATTCTTCTCTTATATTGTAGCATTATTTACCTAGCGATAAAAAGGATAAATTCTCAGTTATATGAAAACATTCATATAATTTACTTATGATGATGTAAGAAGTGGTAAATAGCACCAATCATTCCTGCACAATTACCGTTTTGCGCAAGTTCAATCTCACAATTATTATAAATCTCTTGATTTAAGTATTTACTGATTTCTTCTTTTACTTCTTTTAAAAACTCATTTCCTCTATCGGTAATTCCTCCACCAATAATAATCGTTTCTGGATTAAAAATATAAGCAAGATTACTAATTCCGATTGCCAAATGTTTAAAAAAAATCCCAACTGCTTGAGCAACTTCTCTATCTCCTTTATCATACAACTCAAAAATTGTTCTCCCATTCCACTCGCCTTTGCCTTTATATTTTCTTACAAGCCGAATTAATCCTGAAATCGAAGCAACCTCTTCAAACGTTTTTCCTTCTATTAACATATTCCCCCATTCACCAGCACTAAATGAATGTCCTCGGTACAATTCTCCATCTATAAAAATTGCTCCCCCAATTCCTGTTCCAAGGGTGAGCATAATAAAGTTCTCTTTCTCTCTTCCACTACCATTCCACTTTTCTCCAAACGCTGCACAATTCACATCATTGTCAATCGATACTGGAACTTTTAATATCTCTTGCAATCTATCAATAATAGGAATAGTACTATATCCCGGAATATGATCCGCACCTCCCGTCACAATTCCTTTATTAATATCAACAATTCCCGTAGTGCTAATACCAATTCCTGTAATAGTATGTTCATTCATTATTTTTTTGGATACATATATAAGTTTTTGAATAATTTGTTCTCCGCCTAAATGAATTTCTGTTGCAACTGTTTTACGCTTTAATACTCTCCCTATTTCTGAAACAATGCCATACTTAATTTGCGTACCGCCAATATCAAACGCTATGTACTCTTTCATCTACTGCCACTTCCTCTACCGTTATGAATGTAAATTCCCCGCCTCTACTATTTGTAGGAAATCTACATTAACTCTTTTCTGCTTTGACAAATACACCACCTTTTTCTATATATAGTTTTTTTTGCATAAAACTCTTTTTCCTAAGAAATATTACAAAGGGATGTATTTTAGATGGAATATTAATTTCTTAGGAGGAAAACCATGACGAAAATCTTCATTTTAGCATCAACACTCTCTTTATCTTTTTTTAGCGGTTTAAATATCGGTAATGCTGCAACTGAAAACTTCCAACCATTAACAAACGCTATTGTACAAAATAGCAATCATTTTGCCGAAGGAAATTTAAAGGATAATAATAAACCTCCAGGAAATAACGGTTCTCAGGACGATAGTGGTTCTGGTGGCAGTGGCTCTGGCGGCA
>NZ_QNUB01000058.1:0-4879 GCF_008042345.1 Bacillus sp. AR8-1 | reverse complement strand
TAAAGAAATATTATACAAATATATTATGTGAATATTTCAAACTTGTCAACCGAAAATTATTTTATAAAGTTATCAGTATATATACATATCCTTATAATAATTACTTACCATAGAAAACAATTGAAAAAATAAACCATATGATATTATCTAAGTTTTTTTATATTATTAGATTTAATAAACAAAAATTAAAATATACTCTAAAAACATTTATTCAGCTTGGTAACATTTATCATCTCACTTCTTTAATCACTAAGTTTATTTGGCGCTGATAAAAAAATTTAAGTTTCCCGAAAATACATACCTACGCTATTAAGCTTTCCCGTCAAAAAAAGCCCTTATTCCTTTTTCGAACATACGGGCTATTTCCATATAAGATACTAATCTTATAAATTTACTTTATTTAATTCACCATTTTTTTTATAATCTCTGTAATTTCTAACCCATGATGGTTAATAAAAAAATGGTCTCCTTTAAATCTAATTATCTTACATTCCCCATTAGTATAATCTCCCCATAACCTTATAGCTTCCGGGCTTATTGTATTATCTTCATCTCCAGAAAGCACAGTTATATCACAATCAATTTTACTAGATCTTTTCACCTCTTTATTTTTTTCTAATATTCTGAAATCATTCCTTATAATGGGTATATATAAATCCCTTAATTCTTTATTATATAGTAATTCTTCTGAAGTACCTCCCAGACGCATAATTTCTTTCAAAAAATCATCATCTGGCAAGGTATGAATCATACCTGTTTTCTTTTTAATGCTCGGTACCCCACATCCTGAAAAAAATATATGTTCAGGTTTTTTATTTCTCATTTGTTCAATTTTATAGTAAAGTTTATAAGCTAATCTTCCCCCCATACTATGACCAAATAAAGCATATTCACCTTCACTGATTTTATCCTTTATCAAATCGTAAATGTCATCTACAGCCTCATTTATATCTTCATAAAAAGCTTCATTTATTCTTGCTCCTCTTCCCTTTAACTCAATTGGATATAATTCCAATGAATCATTCATAAGTTTATTCCACTTATAATAGATTGAGCTTGATCCTCCCGCATACGGTAAACAAAACAGTGTTTTCATTATTCACCTCTTAAAATCTAATGGAATTTTGAAATAACATCTACCCTTATGGTAAATTTTCTTACTTCTGAAACTAATTATTTGAAAATAAAACAACCATTTTAGAAAAGGGTATATTTAAAAGCTTTTTTATAACTAATTCATATTCTTAATAATTAGATATGGAAGGCTCTTGAAACCCCATTTATAATTAAAAAAATACCGATTACTCTCAGAAGGGCTCTTGAATATGTGTCGTCTTTCCCAAAAACAGTTAATCCGATTTTTCCGATATACGCATTCATCAGAACCCCCACAATTAACTCTACCATTCCTAATATTTCTACCATCCCCACATTAATCACGTCCTTATTAAATATAGATTTTAATTTAAAGTACTTAATTACACACCATGTATTACTTCCTAAAAATTCAACTATTCAGTGTTTTCATTTCCCTACTTATAAGTAGATACGATACGATTAAGCTTAATAATCCAATTCCTATAAAAATACCAATTGGTATTAATTCTGATCCTATAGGACTTTTATTAAAAATAACATCATTTAAAGATTGAATTGCCCACGCCTCAGGAGTAAATTTTGAAATACTCTGCATGTATTTTGGAGCAATTTCTAAAGAATAAAAGGATCCTCCAACCATACCGCTCACAGCTATAATAATTGAAGCAGATGATGTAAACTGTTTTTGACTTTTCATAAACGGGATCATTATCATGGTTATACTAATAAGAGCAAATAAATAAACAGATAATATTAAACCTATAGCAAATACATTATGACCAATACCGATTTTCAACAGATATTTACCTGCAAGTATAATTACTATAACGTGGACAATCCCAACTATATAAGTTGCAGCCATTTTTGATACAATATACTTGTGATAATTAACAGGTGTACTTAATAACCTGCTAAATGTATTATTTTCTTTTTCATCAATTAATGTTCTTAATCCTTGAATTACAACAAACCAGATAAACATGACTAAGAACCCTATTAATCTTGCAGTTGTATTATCTTGTTCTTTTTGACCATTACTTAGTGTTTTATCATTTAGCGTTATCTGCGAACTGTCTTTTATTCCCCTAAATATATTTTTTGCTATCTCTTCATCATCCAAACCTAATTGCTCTGACACATATTTAGAATCCCCTATCACTTTTTTTAGTGTGCCAACTTCATTCGTTATGAGCTGTTTTAATAAAACTCCGCTCCCATTTTCGTAATTTTCTATAAATTTAATTTTCAAATCTTCCCCTGGCGATATATTATTCCCAAAATCTTTTTCTATTACTAGTCCAAAAGGAATATCCTGATCATCAATTTTCTTCTTTAAATTATTTTCAGTCACATTTATCGTCTTAACGTTTTTATGTTCCTGAATCATTTCAATCAATTGATTTGAGTAAACACTGTTATCTGCATCAACTAAATATAATTTTTCTTGTTTATCACTACTCTGTGAAAAAGAAAATAAGAATGTAAGAATTAAAGGGACTGTAATAGTTGCAAAAATCGCTAGTCTATTTCTAAACATTAACTTCAGCTGATGTTTTATCATTGCAATCATTTGCACTACTATGCCACCTCCTTCCGTTTGTACACCATAATGTTAATAAATACAAAAATTATTCCTATACCCATAAGCTGGAGTAAATCAATATATATATCTTCAAAACCTAGACCCTGTTTAACTTTCAAATAACAATTTATAGCTTTCCCATTCGGGATAATTTCCTGAATAACACGTAGACTATCAGGTAAACTATTTTTTGAGATAAAACTTCCTCCTAAAAAGCTAAAAATATAAAGAATAGGAGAAGCCATACTCGAAACTGAGACATGATCCTTTGCGGTGAATCCCCAAAATAGAATGACACTGCCTATAGCAAAAGCATAAACGATTGTAATGATAAAAATATCAAAAAGGTTACCCCAATTCATTTGGAATATAATTCGGCTTATAAAGATTACTGCGGCCATTTGCATTAAAATTGCAAAAATAATTCCAATAAGTTTACCTAACACATACTGTATATTAAGCGTAGGTGTAGATTTTATTCTGAATAAAGTATGATTCTGTCTCTCATCCACTATACCATGAACAAGTACAAATGCTGTCATAATTGAAAACATGACAACCATAGCTATTGAATAGTACTGCATTGAATCAATTGAAACTGCATTCTTGTTTGTAGCAGTTTTATCGATTTTAACTGAAATACCATTATTATTTAATAAATGATTAATTACTTTCTCAACTTTATCTTTTGGAGTATTATTGGCATCGTGTATTTGTTTTACAATCTCTTTTTGCTCAACACTCATTGTTTTAACACTTCTACTAAAGCTATCCAAAACTGTTTCAACTACATTTTTATTCATTGTTTTATTGTTATTTCCTATTAGATCAATACTTGTTTTTTCATCATTCATGACGGCTTTTGTGAATCCCTTCGGCACATACACAAAAGCTGCTACCTCTCCTTCTTTTACCAACCTTTTTCCATCATCATAATTTTTTACTTCTTTTAAATTAATGATTTCTTTAAGATTATCTTGTTTAAAAGCCTTTTCTTTCAAAACATCCCCTAGCGAAACTTGATCGCCGGCATCGGCATTATAAAATGCTACATCAAAAGCTTCGATTTTCGAATCCGAATCACTAAATACTGTACCTAAAATGAGAATAAGTATTGATGGAAACAGTATTAGCTTTAAATAGAATAACTTATTTTTTGTTAATAATCTGAAGTCCAGAAAAAATAAGTTCAATAACTTTTTCAAAATCGCTTCCCCCTACTACTCTCTTAAGTTTTTACCTGTTATCTGAAGGAAAATACTTTCTAAATTTACTTCTTCATACTTGAAGCTTGTAAGTTTAATTCCTAAATCCTTAATATCATCTAAAATATCCATGACAGTTCGTTCTTTAGATGATATAAGCATAGAAATTTGTTGTTTTTCTATTGTTACGTTTCTAATACCATGGATATTATTTAACTGTCTGAGAGCCTCTTTACTTGCGTCTCTGTAATTTACGGTTAAGGTATCACATGCATCTAAATTTTCTTTAAGTTCTTCTTTTGTTCCTAAAGCAATAAGAGATCCGTGATCCACTATTGCCACTTTTTCACATAAATACTCTACCTCTTCCATATAATGGCTAGTGTAAATAACTGTCATTCCTTTTTCTTTATTTAGTTTTTTTACTGTTTCAAGGATATGATTTCTTGACTGTGGATCGATCCCTACTGTAGGCTCATCCAAAATTAACAATTTGGGATTATTCATAAGAGCAGCACCAATATTAACTCGACGTTTCATACCTCCAGAAAATTCAGATACATTCTGATTCTGTTTATCTGTTAACTCAATGATTTCTAATACTTCATTAGTTCTTTCCTTTAGTCTCTTCCCTGAAAGTCCATACAAACTCCCAAAGAAATTTAAATTTTCCTTAGCACTTAAAGTTTCATACAATGCTAAATCCTGTGGTACAATTCCCATTATTTTCTTAATTTCTATAGGCTCTTCTTTAAGAGATTTATTATCAATCTTTATTATTCCACTAGTTGGTGAAAGTACAGTGCTTATCATGGAAACCATTGTAGATTTCCCCGCACCATTAGGGCCTAGCAAACCAAATATCTCTCCCTTTTCTACATTTAGTGAAATATTATTAACAGCAATGAATTCGTTATATTTTTTTGTTAAATTTTTTAATTCGAGCATATGTCACAAACTCCTTTGAATATCTGTGTTCTTATATTTTATCTCT